>NZ_JBFBDO010000043.1:0-61405 GCF_040683335.1 Kitasatospora sp. NPDC093806 | reverse complement strand
CGAGCGCCAAGCCGTCCGCGCCGGGGACGACCGGCACCGCGCCCACCCCGGGCGCCCGGTCGCGGGCGCGCCGGTGGAACCGGCACCGGTGCCGGACGCGGAGGCAGCGGCGGAGGCGGCCGGGACGTCCGGCGCGGTGGTCGCGGCGGGTACGGAGGCGGATGCCCCGGCGTCGGACGGCGTACTGGGGGCGCCGGAGACGGTGCTGCCGGATGCGGTGGCGCCGGCCGCGGTGGCGCCGGTGCCCGAGCCGGAGCTGGAACAGGCGGCGAGGCTCACCGCGGCGAATGCCGTGAGGGTGGCGGCGAGGAGACGAGTGCGCATGTCGTCACACTGTCATGTTCGCGCCGTTCTAGGGAAGATCTGCCGGAGCCGGGATCGGCACCCGGTGCCGACCGTTGGCACCGTGCGGGGCCGTCCTCCCGACCGGCCCCGCACGACGCCTCACGGCTCTCTGATCACGACTGCCCGATCACGGCATTCCGATCACGACGCCCGGATCAGGACAGCCCGTTGCTCTTCAGCCAGTCCTTGGCCACCGCCGACGGGTCCTCCTTGTCGACCGCGACCTTCTTCATCAGCGCCAGCAGCCCCGCCGTGTCCAGCTTGGCCGACACCGCGTCGAGCGCGGCGCTCGCCGTCGCGTCCACCTTGGCCTTGTTGACCAGCGGGGTGACGTTCTGCGCGCCGAACAGGTTCTTCGGGTCGGTGAGCGGGACGAGCTTCAGCTGGGAGATCTTCGGGTCGGTCGAGAAGACGTTGCCGACCTGCACCGAGCCGTCCTTGACGGCGTTGGCGGTGGTCTCGCCGGTCGGCTTCCACTCCTTGAAGGTCAGCCCGTAGACGTCCTTGAGCGGCTGCTCCTGGCGGCTCTTGAACTCCGGCGGGCCGCCGATGGTGAACTCGCCCGCCTTGCCGGCCAGGTCGGCGATGCTCTTGAGGCCGTACTTGTCGGCGGTCTCCTGGCTGACGCTCAGGGTGTCCTTGTCCTCGGCGGGGGAGGACTTCAGGATCGCGAGTGTGGCCGGCAGCGTCTTCGTCAGCTCGGCGTTGACCGCCTCCGTGGTTGGGGCGGCGGCCTTGCCGCCGAGGTAGGCGAGCAGCGCGCCGTTGTACTCGGGCAGCACGCCCAGGTTGCCGCTCTGCAGCTGGCCGTAGAGCACCTCGCGGCTGCCGATGTTGAACTTCTCCTCGACCTTGACGCCCTTGGCCTTGAGCGCCTGCGAGTAGATCGAGCCGAGCAGCACGTTCTCCGGGAAGTTGGCCGAGCCGATCACGACCGTGCCCCCGGCGCCGCCGGAAGCGCCGGAAGCGGTGCCGGGCGCGGTGCCGGAGCCGCCGGGTGCGGAGGAGGACGCGCCGCCGCCCAGCGGGTCGCCGCCGGAGGAGGAGCAGGCGGTCGCGGTGAGGGCGAGCGTGGCCAGCGCGGCGAGGGCGGCGGCCCGGCGGCCCCCGGCCCTGCGCGGCGCGGGCGGAGTCGCGGTTGCGGGTGACGCTGTCGATGCCGACATGGTGATACGGGTCCTCTCGGGGTGGGTGTCTCGCGTGGTCGAAGCGGCAGTGGAGGTGGGAGTGGCAGTGGAGGAGTAGGTGGAGGTGGCGCCGGAGGTGGCGGTCACGACGGTTGCCGGGCGGCGGCCCGCTGCTGGGCGCGCAGCCCGGGCGGCAGCGCGTACCGGGCGAGCAGCGCGAAGAACAGCTGGGCGGCGACGGCGAGCAGGACGACCAGCAGCGCGCCGCCGACCGTCACCGCGTAGTCCCGGGTGGCCAGCCCGTCGATGACGTAGCGGCCGAGGCCGCCCAGTCCGACGTACGCGGCCACCGTCGCGGTGGCGATGACCTGCACGGTCGCGGTCCGGAAGCCGGCCAGCAGGGTCGGCAGCGCGGACGGCAGGCAGACCTGCCACAGCACCTGCGGGTGGGTCAGCCCGACCCCGCGCGCCGCGTCCCGCACGTCCGGGTCGGTGCCGCGCACCCCCTCGACGGCGGCGACCAGCAGCGGCGGCGCGGCGAGCGCGACCAGCGGGATGAGGACGGCGGTGTCGCCGACCCCGGCGAGCAGCACCGCCAGCGTCACCAGGCCGAGCGTCGGCAGCGCGCGGGCGGCGCCGGCCAGGGCGGTCACCGCGGTGACGCCGCGTCCGGTGTAGCCGATCAGCAGGCCGAGCGGGACGGCGAGCAGGGCGGCGTAGAGCAGTGCCTCGCCGGAGAGCAGCAGGTGTTCGGCGATCCGGTTCAGGATCGAGTTCGGACCGGTGCGGCGGTCCGGGGCGGAGAAGAAGTCCCCCAGCCAGGTGAGCCAGTTCATCGGCCCGCTCCCTTCTCCCGGACGGCCCAGGGGGCGAGCAGTCGCCGGGCGCCGACCAGCAGCAGGTCCACGGCCAGGGCGAGTGCGGCGATCAGGACGATCCCGGCCACGATCGGGGTCGGGAAGGTGCGCTGGAACCCGTCGATGAACAGGTAGCCGAGCCCGCCGCGGCCGACCAGGGCGCCGACCGAGGCCAGCGAGATGCTGGAGACGGCGGCCACCCGCAGGCCGGCCACCAGATAGGGCACGGCGGCGGGCAGTTCGACGGCGGCCAGCCGGTGCCAGGGCCCGTAGCCCATGGCGGTCGCGGCCTGCCGGACCGGGTCGGGGACGGCGCGCAGCCCGTCCACGGTGGTGGGCAGCAGCACGGCGAGCGCGTAGAAGGTGAGCGGGACCATCACGGTCGCCTGGGTGGCCAGCCCGGTGTACGGGATGAGCACGACGAAGACGGCCAGCGAGGGCAGCGCGTAGACGATGTTGAAGACGGCGGCGAGGGGCTGGTAGAGGCGGGGGAAGCGGGCGCAGGCCAGGCCGAGCGGGATCGCGAGCAGCAGGCCGATCAGGACCGGGAGCAGTGCGATGACGGCGTGGTCGGCGAGCAGGTCGCCGAGGTAGCCGATGTGGTCGCCGATCCAGTACCAGCGGACGATCGGTTCATCGTCCACCGCCGGCTCCGTCCGTCTCGGTTTCGGCGGCAGCCTCCGCCTCTGTGGCGGGGGCGGCCGGGGCGGCGGCGAGCGCGGCCAGGACGGCCTCGCGGTCGGCCGTGCCGGTGGCCCGGCCCTCGGCGTCCAGGGCGACCGCGACCCCGGTCGGGGAGAGCACGACGGCGTCCAGTGCCCCGCGCAGGGTGTCGGTCCCGGGGCGGAACGCGGGCGCGGGCTGCAGGGCGGTGCCCGTGGCGTCCCGGTCGATCCAGCCGATCGGGCGGCGTTCGTCGTCCAGCGCCAGCTCCCACCCGCCGAAGCGCAGTCCGTCGCGTATGGGTCGGACGGCGATGGCGGCGGCGGGGCGCAGGCCGAGTCCGCGCAGCCCCCGGTCGCGGCCGAGGAACGCGGCGACGTCCTCGTCGGCGGGCGCGGTGAGCAGCGTGTGCGGGTCGGCGAGCTGGGCGATCCGGCCCCGTTCGCGCAGCACCACGACCTGGTCGCCGAGCCGGACCGCCTCCTCGATGTCGTGTGTGACGAACAGGACGGTCTTGTGCAGCTCGGACTGGAGGCGGAGCAGCTCGTCCTGGAGCCCGGCGCGGACCACCGGGTCGACGGCGCTGAACGGCTCGTCCATCAGCAGTACCGGCGGGTCGGCGGCCAGCGCGCGGGCGACGCCGACGCGCTGCTGCTGCCCGCCGGAGAGCTGGAACGGGTACCGCTTGGCGGTCTCCGGCGCGAGCCCGACCAGGTCGAGCAGTTCGGCCGCCCGGGCGCGGGCCTTCTTCCGGTCCCAGCCGAGCAGGTAGGGGACGGTCGCGATGTTGTCGATCACCCGGCGGTGCGGGAAGAGCCCGGCCTGCTGGATCACGTACCCGATGCCGCGCCGCAGCTTGGCCGGGTCCAGCCCGGCGACGTCGGCGCCGTCCAGCAGGACCCGGCCCGACGTCGGCTCGACCATGCGGTTGACCATGCGCAGCAGGGTCGTCTTCCCGCAGCCGGACGGGCCGACCAGGACGGTCGTCCGGCCGGTGGGTACGTCGAGGTCGAGGCCCTCGACGGCGATGGTGCCGTCGGGGTGGCGCTTGCCCGCGCCGTCGAATCTGATCACGGGGGGTTTCCTCGTCTCGGCGGTCCCGGCGGTGCGGCGCCGATGGTGTGCAGCGGTCGGTCTCGCGGTCTGCTCAGCGGTCGGTCGGCTTAGCGGTCGGTTGGTCGGTCGGTCGGTGGTTCGGTGACGTTTTGTCGACAAACGGTGGCGCACGGGACGACACCGCATCAGGCACAACTCGGTTCAGCCTATGACCTGACTAACCCGCTGTCCCTGATTTACCGGGACCCGGGAGTGGTCGGCAGCCCGGCCGCCGCCCAGCCGACGAAGCCGCCGTCGAGGTCGGTCGCCCGGTGCAGGCCCAGCTCACGCAGCGAGGCGGCCGCCAGACTCGACGCGTACCCCTCCGAGCAGAGCACGATCACCGCCAGGTCGTACCCGGTCGCCTCCGGGATCCGGTGACTGCCCGTCGGATCGAGCCGCCACTCCAGCACGTTGCGCTCGATGATCAGCGCGTCCGGGATCTCCCCCTCGGCCGCCCGCTGCGCCGCCGGGCGGATGTCCACCAGCAGCGCGCCGTCACGCTGGGCGCGGTACGCCTCCTCGGCGCGGGGCCGGTGGATTCCGTCGCGGGCGCGCTCCACCAGGTCGTCGATCGTGGTCACCACTGTTCGGGTCCTTCCTCGGAGGTGCGGACCAGGCCACCGGCCCGCAGGTCGTAGTGCGCCATCGAGCTGAGCGGCGGCGAATAGGCGTGCAGGGTCACGGCCGGCCCGGACGCGGTGTTGCGGACGTCGTGCACGTACTCGGGGCCGAACGCGCGGACGGTGCCGGACTGGAGCCGGCGGATCAGCAGGCCCTGCTCGGGCCCGCCCAGCGACAGCTCCTCCAACTCGCCCAGCGCGACGGTGAACGCGCCGCGCGAGCCGCCGTGGTCGTGGAACCCGGTGGACTGGCCGGGCAGCCAGCTGATCAGCCAGACCTCGTGGTCCTCGTCGGCGTCCAGCCGCCGGTACCAGCGCTCCTCGGTGGAGAGCCGGACGTGGTGGATCCACTGGTCGGGCTGTTCGGCCAGGTCGCGGACGATCGCCCGCAGGGCGCTCGGGGTGAGCGGCACCCGGGTCTCCCCGCCGGGGGGAGCGGCGGCCGGACCAGAGTCAGGGGCGTCGGGGACAGGGTTGGCGGAGGTGGCGAGCTCCAGGCTCATACGGGTGTCCTCGGAGAAGGCGGGAGCTGGGCGGGCGGTGCCGTGCGCAGCGGTGCGGAGGGGTGCGCGCCCGACCGGTGGAGACGGCAGGCGGCACGGTCACGCCGGGCGGGGGCGTGTCAGGAGTGCGGGTGCGCGGCGCGGGCCCTGGCAGACGTCACAGGGAGGGGCCGACGGGAAAGGACAGGTCAACAGGCACAGATGGAACTCGCCTGGCGTCGGAGATCGACGTGCAGGCGGCAGACCAGAGTGGTGCCGGAGTCCATGCGCCGGATCCTTCCCGACGGAGCGGGCGCGAGTCAAGCGAGAAGCGTCAGCGCCGGGTGTCGCGCCGCTGGTCGGGCGGGGTGGGACTCAGGTCGTCGGCCGCCGCCGCGACGCGCCCCTTCGCCGCGTCGGTCGACGGGTCCTGCTCCGCCTCCGGGACCGGCGCGGGCGCCGGAACGGTCCGCCGAGCATCGGCCCCCGCCCCGTCCTCCGCCCCGCCCCGCGTGCTGTCCCCCGCCCCGTCCCGCTCGTCGGCCTCCGCCAGGACCGCCGCGACCACCGGCGCGGCCTGTTCGCCCAGGTAGCGGCCGAGGGTCTGGTACGCGTCGAACTGCCGGTGGTCGAACCACTGGTCGCTGGTGCTGTCGTTCGGGAAGACCGGATCGCCCACGGCGTAGGCGTGCAGCTCGTACGGCATGTCGGGGGTGAGCACGGCCTGCGCGACGATCAGCGTGCCCCGCCGGCCCGCCGCCGCACCGGCCGGGTCCCCGGAGCCCTCGGAGGTCTCCGCGCCCTCGGCTCCTTCGGCGCCCCCGAGGTCCAGCGGCCACGGGTACTCGATGTCGCCGACCACCACCGCGCGGGCGGAGAGCCGGTCGGCCAGGTGCGCCGCCAGGCCGCGCAGCGGCGCGCGTCCGTCCCGCCCGTCCCGCCCGTTCCCCGCGCTGCCCGGGATCAGCAGTTCGGGCTCGCGCAGGGTGATGATGATGCCGAGCTCCTCCCGGGCCAGGGTGATCGCCGCCGCCAGCGTGGTCGCGAAGGCGGAGTCGCCGCTCGCGTCGATGCAGACGGCCGTCCGCACACCGTGCCGGAGCAGCTCGACCAGTCCGAGGTTCTCGTAGTGCCCGCCGTCGGTGGTGAGCAGGAACCGGGCGTCCATCGGGTACCGTCCGCAGGCCTCGCGCAGCTGGTACGGGAGCCGGCGGACGGCGGGTTGCGGCGCGTACCGCCAGTCCCGGTCGGCCGCCCAGAGCGGGCCGAGCGCCGCCGGGTTGGGCAGCCAGGTGCCCAGCCGCGCGTTGGTGACCGCGAACAGCCCCTGGTAGGCGCGGGACTGACGGCCCATCGCGGAGGAGAACGCCGCGCCTGAGACGGCCATCGCGGACTGCACGGTGAGGTCCCGGGCGATGTGCCGGCGAGTCCGGCGCTCCAGCAGGTCGGTGCGCGCGTACCCGACGTCCGGCCCGCCCACGTAGTCGGACGAGAAGGTGAACGACACCGCCCGCCGCCCCGGTGGGGTGCGCGCGCTGCCGGAGAGGTTGGCCGCCGCCGCGAAGATCACCTGGGGGAAGTCCGGGTGCCGGGCGCCGTAGTGGCTGAGCCGGGTCTGTTCGCGGAAGAAGTGGTACGGCCGGGCCAGCGACTCCCCGCCGCCGCTCCCACTCCCGTCCCCGCCGTTCTCGACCACCCGGCGGACGGCGAAGGCCGAGGCGAGTCGGCGCCGGTAGAACGGGTGCAGACCCATCCAGGTCTGGTCGAGGTTGAATCCGACCGTGACCAGGACCAGTGGCAGCAGCACCTGGACGGCGGCCGGCCAGTGGTGCCCGGTGGCCACGGCCCACCCGAAGGTCAGCAGGGTGCCCACGGAGAGCGCCGTCAGCGCCGACCAGAGCACCAGGTACTCGGCGATCCGCCCGGTGCGGCCGCCGCCGACCCGTCGGGCCCCGCGCACCAGCCCGCCGAGCACGGCCGCGCCCTGCTCGATGGCGTGGCGGCCGTGCCAGAGGATGCCGAGCAGCAGCGCCAGGTAGCTGAGCAGCACGGTGAGGCTGATGCCCGCCCCGGTCCGCTGGGCGCCGACCGCGAGCGTCTGTTGCAGTCGGACCGCGCCCCAGGCCAGGCCGGGCACCGCCAGCACGCCGAGCGCGAGCAGCGCGGCCAAGGCGAGCGCGCCGTGCGAGAACCGGCGCAGGGCGCGCGGCAGCAGGGTGTTCCAGCCGAGCCAGGAGAAGGTCAGCAGCCAGAGCAGCCAGCCGGTGGCGGCGGCCGCGAGCAGTCCGGCGAGCGCCAACAGGGCCGGATCGCGCAGGACCAGCCCGGGAACGTGGCCGGCCGGCCCGCCGGCGGTGCCGGGACCGCCGGTGTGCAGGCCGACGGCGGCCAGCCCGTCCAGGTCGGTGAGCGGGACGAGGTGGTAGAAGCGGCTCAGCCCGAGGCCGAGCACCAGGACGGCGGCGAGCAGCAGGCCGAGCGCCGCGACCAGGCCGCGCAGCAGGGTGCCGAGCGCTATCAGCCACTCGCCGGCCCCGTCCGCCAGGTACTTGGAGTGGCGCCGGAGGTGGTCCTCCTCGGGCGAGCCGGGTTCGAGGACGGTGTCGGCGGTCAGCCCCGACCGCGCGTGGACCGGCCCGCCGGGCGCGGAGTCGCTCAGCGCCAGTTGCAGCGCGCCGACGGTGTAGCCGCCGCCGGAGACGGAGACCAGGTAGCGGGCCTGTTTCAGCCAGGGGCGGAGCGCCTGGAGCGCGCCGAGGGTGACGCAGGCCGAGCGGATGCCGCCGCCGGAGACGCAGAAGCCGAGCCGGGCGTGCTCGCGGCCCGGCGGCACCCGGGCGGCGTTGTGCCAGCGGGCCTGCCGGGTGAGCGGCCCGTGCTCCCGCCGTGGCCGGTCGCCACCGCGCGCGGCGGGCGGTGGCCGCCCGGCCGCCGTTCCTGGTCGGCCTGGTCGGCCCGGTCGGCCGGGTCGGCCTGGTCGGTCCGCCCGGCCTGGTCGGCCTGCTCCGCGTCCCCCGTGGGCACCGCTCCGTCGGGCCGCTCGCCGCCGTCCTCCGGCGGGCGCCGGAGCAGCCCGCGCACCGCCCGGTGCACGGTGGCGGCGCAGACGACCGCGGCGACCGCGCCCGCCGGCAGGAGCAGCAGCCACTTGACGGTGGCGAACGCGGCGGCCGCGGCGAACGGCGCGTCGCCGCCGGCCGGACCCGGGCCGGACCGGCCCAGCCCGGCGTCCAGCAGGACGTCCTCGGCGAGGTCGCAGGCCCCGGCCAGGACCCCGGCGAGGCCGGCCAGGACCGCGGTCAGCCGCCAGTGCGCCCGGGTGAACACGTACCCGCCGAGCAGCCCGGCCGCCGCCAGGGTCAGCGCGTAGCCGGCGATCAGCCAGAGGTCGGCGTCCAGCGAGGCGCGGAAGCCGTCCGCCCGGCCGGCGATCACGGCCTCGGCGGCGGACCGCGAGCCGGCCAGCTGGAGCCGGACATCCCGGGCGCCCTGGCCGGCGGGCGTCCAGCGGACGAACAGCAGCCAGCCCAGCGCGGCCGGCACGGGCGCGCCGAGCCCGAGCAGCACCCCGGCCCAGGGCGGCACCGCGGCCTTCCGGCCCGGCACAGCCGTCACGGCGGATCACCTCCCCCTGCGGTGACGGATCCGGCGGTAGCGGATCCTCCGGTGACGCACCCTCCGGTGACGAACCGGAGCAGCATCATGGACCTTCCTGCCCCGATCTGCACCACCTCGCGCATGGATTCACTCGAATGAGTAAGGAGTGTGCTCACGGGGTAGATGACCGTTTCATCCCACCTACGAGACCCCGCGTGTCCGCGTAACAAGACCGCCCCCGGCGCGTTACGTCCGACGTATTGTCAGGCGACCGAGGCCGGGCCTACGGTCGACGCACCAACTTTCTACGCACGTAGACCCCGTCAACCCTCAGACCGCGGGCCCGTACCCTCCCGGACGGGCCGCGGAGTTGCGGAGGTACCCATGTCGCAGATCGTCCGTGCCGCCCTCGTCCAGACCCGCTGGACCGGCGACCAGGAGAGCATGATCGCCCTCCACGAGCGGTACGCCCGCGAGGCCGCCGCCCAGGGCGCGAAGATCCTCGGTTTCCAGGAGGTCTTCAACGCCCCGTACTTCTGCCAGGTGCAGGAGCCCGAGCACTACCGGTGGGCCGAGGCCGTCCCGGACGGGCCCACCGTCCGCCGGATGCGCGAACTCGCCCGCGAGCTCGGCCTCGTCCTCGTCGTCCCGGTCTACGAGGAGGAGCAGACCGGCGTCTACTACAACACCGCCGCCGTGATCGACGCCGACGGCAGCTACCTCGGCAAGTACCGCAAGCACCACATCCCGCAGGTCAAGGGCTTCTGGGAGAAGTACTACTTCAAGCCCGGCAACCTCGGCTGGCCGGTCTTCGACACCGCCGTCGGCAAGGTCGGCGTGTACATCTGCTACGACCGCCACTTCCCCGAGGGCTGGCGCGCCCTGGGCCTGGCCGGTGCGCAGATCGTCTACAACCCCTCGGCCACCAGCCGCGGCCTCTCCGCCTACCTCTGGCAGCTCGAACAGCCCGCCGCCGCCGTCGCCAACGAGTACTTCGTCGCCGCCATCAACCGCGTCGGCACCGAGGAGTACGGGGACAACGACTTCTACGGCACCTCCTACTTCGTCGACCCGCGCGGCCAGTTCGTCGGCGAGCCCGCCTCCGACAAGGCGGAGGAACTCGTCGTCCGCGACCTCGACCTCGGCCTGATCGAACAGGTCCGCCAGCAGTGGGCGTTCTACCGCGACCGCCGCCCGGACGCGTACGGTCCGCTGACCCAGGCGTGAGGAGCAGCCCGATGACCACGCGCGACCCCGGCGCCCGCACCGTCGTCCGCGGCGGCCTCGTCGTCACCGCCACCGAGGAGCTCCACGCCGACGTCCTGATCGAGGGCGAGCGGATCGCCGCGCTCGCCGTCACCGGCAGCGAGGCCGCCGCGGCCTGGACCGCCGACACCGTCATCGACGCGACCGGTCACTACGTCATCCCGGGCGGCGTCGACGCCCACACCCACATGGAGCTGCCGTTCGGCGGCACGCACGCCTCCGACACCTTCGAGACCGGCACCCGCGCCGCCGCCTGGGGCGGCACCACCACCATCGTCGACTTCGCCGTCCAGCCCGTCGGCGGCGCCCTGCGCGAGGGACTCGACGCCTGGCACGCCAAGGCGGAGGGCAACTGCGCGATCGACTACGCCTTCCACACCATCGTCTCCGACGTCACCGACGCCGTCCTCAAGGAGATGGACACCCTCGTCGAATCCGGCGAGTCCACCTCCTTCAAGCTGTTCATGGCCTACCCCGGCGTCTTCTACAGCGACGACGGCCGCATCCTGCGCGCCATGCAGCGCGGTGCCGCCAACGGCGGGCTGATCATGATGCACGCCGAGAACGGCATCGCCATCGACGTCCTGGTCGAACAGGCCCTCGCCGCCGGACGCACCGCGCCCCGGGTCCACGGCGAGGTGCGGCGCGAACTCCTGGAGGCCGAGGCCACCCACCGCGCCATCAAGCTCGCCCAGGTCGCGGGCAGTCCGCTCTACGTCGTCCACGTCTCCGCCGCCTCCGCCCTCGCCGAACTCGCCCGCGCCCGCGACGACGGTCACCCCGTCTTCGGCGAGACCTGCCCGCAGTACCTCTTCCTCTCCACCGACAACCTCGCCGAGGAGGGGACGGACGGCTTCGAGGGCGCCAAGTACGTGTGCAGCACCCCGTTGCGGCCCCGCGAGCACCAGGCGGCGCTCTGGCGCGGCCTGCGCACCAACGACCTCCAGGTGGTCTCCACCGACCACTGCCCGTTCTGCTACACCGGCCAGAAGGAGCTCGGCCGCGGCGACTTCTCGAAGATCCCCAACGGCCTGCCCGGCGTGGAGAACCGGATGGACCTCCTCCACCAGGCCGTCGTGGACGGGCACATCAGCCGCCGCCGCTGGATCGAGATCGCCTGCACCACCCCGGCCCGGATGTTCGGCCTGCACCCGCGCAAGGGCACCGTCGCCCCCGGCGCCGACGCCGATCTGGTCGTCTACGACCCCACGGCCGTCCAGACCGTCTCGGCCGCCACCCACCACATGAACGTCGACTACTCGGCGTACGAGGGGCGCACCCTCACCGGGCGTGCCCGCACCGTCCTGTCCCGGGGCACCGTCGTCCTCGACCGGGGCACCTGGCTCGGCCGGGCCGGCCACGGCACCTTCCTGCGCCGGGACACCTGCCGGTACCTGGACTGACCCGGCGCCGTCCGACCGCTCCCGACTGCGCTCCGGCCACGTCCTGAACGCGTCCTGAACGCGTCCCGAACGCGTCCCGCCCGGGGGTCCGCTCCGGGCGGGGCCTCCCGCTGCTCTCCCCTCCGCCTCTCCCTCGACTTCCGGAGCCCGCCATGGACATCGGCCTCGTCCTGCAGACCGACCCGCCCGCCCGCCTGCTCATCGACCGCATGATCCGCGCCGAGCGGGCCGGCTTCAGCCACGGCTGGACCTTCGACTCCTGCGTCCTGTGGCAGGAACCCTTCGTCATCTACAGCCGGATCCTCGCCGAGACCGAAACCCTCACCGTCGGCCCGATGGTCACCAACCCCTCCACCCGCACCTGGGAGGTCACCGCCTCGCTCTTCGCCACGCTCAACGACATGTACGGCAACCGGACCGTCTGCGGCATCGGCCGCGGCGACTCCGCGATGCGGGTCGCCGGCCGCCGGCCCGCCACTCTCGCCCGGCTGTCCGAAGCCATCCACGCCGTCAAGGAGTTGGCCGAGGGCCGGACGGCCGAGGTCGACGGCACCGAGATGCACCTGCCCTGGGTCGGCGAAGGCGCCGCGCTGCCGGTCTGGATGGGCGCCTACGGACCCAAGGCGCTCGCCCTGACGGGCCGGCAGGCCGACGGCTTCATCCTCCAACTCGCCGACCCCTACCTCACGGAGTACATGGTCAAGGCCGTCCGCCGGGCCGCCGCCGAGGCCGGCCGCGACCCCGACGCGCTCACCGTCTGCGTCGCCGCCCCGGCCTACGTCACCGCCGACGACTCCCCGGCCGCCCTGGCCCACGCCCGCGAGCAGTGCCGCTGGTTCGGCGGCATGGTCGGCAACCACGTCGCCGACCTGGTCACCCACTACGGCGAGCACTCCGACCTCGTCCCGGAGGCCCTCACCGCCTACATCAAGGACCGCCAGGGCTACGACTACAGCCACCACGGCCGCGCCGGGAACCCCGACACCAGCTTCGTCCCCGACGAGATCGTCGACCGCTTCTGCGTCATCGGCCCCGTCGAAACCCACCTCGCCCGCCTCGAACAGCTCCGCGCCCTCGGCGTCGACCAGTTCGCGATCTACGCGATGCACGACGCGGTCGAGTCCACCATCGACGCCTACGGCACCGACCTCATCCCCCGGTTGCGGGCAGCGGATCGCTGACGCTGCGTCAGGTGCTCGAAGGGAGAGGGTTCCAAGGCCGCCGCAGCGCCGTTGCGAGGATCGCGGCCGCCTCGGCGAGCAGCGGCTCGTCGGCCGGTGCGGCGGGATCGGACTTGGTGGAGAGGACCGCCATCGCGATCGGCCCGTGGCCGGGCGGCCAGGCGACGCCGACGTCGTTGGTGGTGCCGTACCGGCCGGTGCCGGTCTTCTCCGCGACGGTCCAGCCGTCCGGCAGGCCCGCGCGCAGCCGGTGGCCGCCGGTGGTGTTGCGCAGCAGCCAGCCGGTCAGCCGCCGCCGGTCGGCGGTGTCGAGCGCGTCCCCGACGATGAGCCGGGCGTAGCCGCGGGCGAGGGCGCGGGGGCTGGAGGTGTCGCTCTCCCGGTCGGGTTCGGCGGAGTTCAGCGCCGGTTCCCAGTGGTCGAGCCGGGTGACCCGGTCGCCGAGGGAGCGGCAGAAGCGGGTGACCGCCGTCGGCCCGCCGATCTCGCGCAGCAGGAGGTTGGCCGCGGCGTTGTCGCTGTACTCGATCGCCGCCGCGCACAACTCCTCGACGGTCAGGCCGCCGGCGAGGTTCGCCGGCAGGCCGGTGATCGGCGCGTAGCCCGACTCCGTGACGTCCTGCTCGGTGTACCGGAGGCGCTTGGCGAGGAAGTCGGTCTCCTGGTGGGCGTCCTGGTGGGTGTCCTGGTTGTCGTCCCGGTCGAGGTCCCGGAGGACCGCGGCGACGGCGAACGTCTTGAAGGTCGAGCACATGGGGAACGGTTCGTCCGCGCGGTAGAGCACCGTCCGGCCGGTGACCGTGTCGTGCGCGGCGACGCCGAGCCGCGCCGCGTGCGCCCGTTCGAGGGCGCGGAGCCGCGCCGTGACGTCTCCGCCGTCCGCGCCGGTGCCCCGGGCGGAGGCTTGCTCCGCCGAGGTGAGCACGGTGCCGAGCGCGGCCGCGGCCGCTCCACCGAGCAGTCGGCGTCGCCTGGGGCGCGGGTCGATGGATGTCATGGGCGTCTCCTCGTCGTCGAGCCTGGGGCGGCCGAATGTCCAGCTGTGTGGCTGTCCGGCTGCCCGGCTATCCGGTCAGGCGGTCGATGGCGGTCAGGACCCTGGCCGGGCCGTCCTCGGCGGTGAGGGCGGTGGACAGGGCGCGGGCGCAGTGGCGGTGGTGGGGGTTGTCGAGGGTCTGGCGGATGGCGGTGGCGAGGCGAACCGGGGTCAGTTGGGCGAGCGGGACGGGGCCGGCGGTGGTGCCCAACCGGGCCAGCCGGGCGGACCAGAACGGGGCGTCCAACTGGGCCGGGACGGGCACGCTGGGCGTGCCGGCGCGCAGGGTCGCCGCCGTGGTGCCGGCGCCCGCGTGGTGGACGACGGCGGCCATCCGGGGGAAGAGCCAGTCGTGCGGGGTGTCGCCGATGGCGAGGACGTCGTCGTCATCGACGGCCTCGGCGCCGTCGCCGGGCACCGTGAGACCGCTCCAGCCGGCCTGTAGGACGACGCGGACGCGGGCGGCGCGGACGGCCGCGAGGACGGTCGCGGTGAGCCGTTCCGGGTCGGGGACGACGAGGCTGCCGAAGCCGATGTAGACCGGTGGCGGCCCGGCGGCGAGGAAGTCGACCAGGCGGTAAGGGGGTTGCCAGTCGGGATCGGGCCTCGGCCACCAGTAGCCCGTGATGTGGAGGGAGGGGCACCAGTCGGCGGGGCGGGGCACGACCAGCGGCGAGAAGCCGTGCAGGACCGTCCGGTTCTGCCGGGCGTCGGCCACGCTCCGCTGCGGCAGGTCGAGTTGGCGGCGCAGGCCGCGGACGGCCGGGGCGAACAGGTGGTCCACGGCGGCCTGGACGGCGTATCCGGCGAGCAGGTTGCCGGCTCCGCCGAGCGACTTGGTGCCGGTGACCGCCGGGGCGAACTCGCGGGTGGGGGAGAGGGGTTGGAGGTGCAGGGCGATCAACGGGATGCCGGCCGCCTCGGCGACCACCTGGCCGAGGTCGGCCGTGGTGCTGGTGGTCAGCAGGAGGTCGACGCCCGGTTCGGCCGCGGCGGCGATTCCGGCGCCGAGCGCGGGCATGAACGACCTTGCGAGGCCGACGAGTCGGAGGACGCCGAGCGGTCCGGGGCCGGCCCGCAGGAGCCGTTGGCCGCGTTCGGAGGCGAGTTCGGCGCGCGGGTCGACGGGCAGTGGCCGGAACTCCAGCCCGGCGGCGCGCACGGAGTCGGCGAAGGTGGTGTGGGTGGCGAGGGCCACCTGATGGCCGGCCGCGGCCAGTCGGGCGCCGAGCCCGGTGAACGGGGCGACATCGCCGCGCGAACCGGCGGTGGCGATCAGGATGCGCATGGCCGCAGTATCGCGGGGGCGCCGGGCGGGGAGAAGGGCGCCACGCCCGCCGCCGGGTCGGGCCTGGGCGGGCCGGGGCGGGCCCGGGCGTCCGGGCGGGGCGTGCGGCTCGCGGAACCGGGCGGCCGCGGTCGCGCGTCCCTCCAGGTGGTACGGCGTGCACGGGGCCGCCGTATCGCCGGGAAGGTCGGAGGACACATGAGCTTCGTCGCATGGATCGTGCTGGGCCTGGTGGCCGGAGCACTGGCCAAGTTCCTGCTGCCGGGCCGGGACCCGGGCGGCCCGGTGGTGACCACCCTGATCGGCATCGCCGGCTCCTTCGTCGGCGGCTGGATCTCGGCCACGTTCCTGCACCGGCCGGTGACGGCCCACTTCTTCGACCTCGCCACCTGGGCCTCGGCGATCGGCGGCGCCCTCGTCCTGCTCGTGCTCTTCCGGATCTTCTTCGGTCACTCCCGCAGCTGAGCCCGCGGCCCGCCCCCTGACCGCCCGCGAATCGGGGACGGGAGCCGGGTGGCGGGTGGTCAGCCGGCTGCGGCGGCCACCCAGGCGGGCAGGTCCTCGCGAGCCTCCAGCCAGGCGGCGGGCACCCCGGCCAGGCCGGTCCGGGCGGCGACCACGCCGCCGGCGATCGCGGTGGTGGTGTCCATGTCGCCCCAGCCCTCCAGGGTGTGCCAGAGGGCGTCGGGCAGCGAGTCCGGGTGCCCGGCGGCGGACCAGAGGGCGAACGGCACGGTGTCCGGCGCCGAGATCCGGTATCCGGAGCCGAGTACCTGCGCCGCGTGCCGGACGGAGGTGTGAGTCGGCAGTCGGGCGGCGATCCGCAGCCCCGAGCGCACCTCGCCGTCCGGCAGGTGGCCGGCCACCTCGTCGAGCAACTCGGCCCGCCCGGGCGGCTGTTGTCCCCGGCTGCGGGTGGCGAGCGCGGCCGCGAGCGCGACGGCGACCGCCCCGGCCACCGCCTCCGGGTGGAAGTGCGTGGTGCGGGCCTGGAGTTCGGCCTGGTGGGCGACGGTGCCGAGGTCGGCGGCGAACCACGCGCCGAGCGGCGCCACCCGCATCGCCGCGCCGTTCCCGTACGAGCCCTGGCCCCCGAACCGGCCGGCCGTCACCTCGCGCCAGTCGGCGCCCCCGTGGACCTCCCGCAACACCTCGTGCATGGACGGGCCGTACTTGCGCCCGTAGTCCGCGGTGTACTCCGCGGCGAACTCCCGGGCCAGCGCGTCCTGCCGGATCTCGCCGTGCTCGCGCAGGTGGTGGACCAGGACGAGCGCCATGGCGCTGTCGTCCGTCCAGTGCCAGGGCGCGGGCCGGACCAGCCGGGCCGCGAGCGCGGCGGGCGCCTCGTCGACGGGGACGGCGAACCAGCGGTCGCCGAACGCGTCGCCGAGGGTGAGGCCCTGCAGGCTGTCCAGGGCGGGGCCGGGGGCGCGCATGTCATCCTCCAGGTGAGATTGACCGTGCGTGCCAGTCTGCCGGTCGGCCGGGTGGGCGGCCAGCGGTTTTCGGCGCCCGTCGGGCCCTGGGCGACTCTGTGGCTCTGGCCGGCTCTGGGGCGCTCAGGGCTTGACAGCGAGGCCACCGAGGATGAGCTTCCAGACGGCCTCGAAGCGCTCCTCGACCACCGGGTCGGACCACTCGGCCGCGTGCGCCGGGTCGTGGAAGTGGGCGGTCGCCTCGAACACCGCGCGGGCGGTCGAGTTGATGTGGGCGAGCCGGAACTCCTTGGCCTCGATGCCCTCCTGGACGATCTGCGCGATCTGGTCGATCAGCGTGTTCAGGTGAGCCTCGACGGTGTTGCTGGTCTCGCCGACCAGCGTCATGTAGGTGGCGAACAGCTGCGGGTCGTCCAGCGCCTTCTTCCGCTTGGCGGCGAACAGCGTGGTCAGCCAGCGGTGCAGGCGCTCGGTGGCCGGGCCGGGCTCGTCGGCGATGAACCGCAGGTCGTAGTGGGCCTGGTCCAGCCAGCGCTGGGTGACGGCCTCGCGCAGGGCCGCCTTGCTCGGGAAGAAGCGGTAGACGCTGCCGTGGCTGACCCCGAGGGTGCGGGCGACGTCCACGACGGTGGCCTTGGCCGGGCCGAACCGCCTGAGGACGTCTTCCGTCGCGCTCAGGATCTGCTCGGCGGTGAGGGCGCTGTCCGTGGTCACGGGGAGGTACGTCCTTACGGGTGATGCGTCCGCCCGCCGGGGGTGGCGGGCGGACGACCGGTTGACGGGCGGGGCTGCCGGGCGGGCCCGGTGCTCGGTACGGGTGCGGACGGCCCCGCCCGACGGCGGGCGGCGGGCGCGGCTGGCGCCGCGGCTCAGCGCTCGCTGTCGAGATGGGCCATCTGGGCGGCAGCGTACCTGTCCCCGGCGGCGGACCCGGCGGGGACCGCTGCCTCGATGGCGGCGAGGTCCGCCGCGGTGAGGGCCACGTCCAGCGCGCCGAGCGCCTCGGCGAGGCGGTCGCGGCGACGGGCGCCGACCAGCGGGACGACGTCCTCGCCGCGCGCGGCGACCCAGGCGATCGCGATCTGCGCGACGCTCGCGCCCCGCTCGGCGGCGACCGCGCGCAGCGCCTCGACCAGCCGGAGGTTGTGGGTGAGGTTGTCGCCCTGGAAGCGCGGGCTGTGGCCGCGGAAGTCGGCGCCGGACAGCTCCCGGTCGTTCTGCCAGTGGCCGCTGAGCAGGCCGCGCGAGAGCACCCCGTAGGCGGTGACGCCGATGCCGAGCTCGCGGGCGGTGGGCAGGATCTCGGCCTCGGCGGCGCGGGAGAGCAGGGAGTACTCGATCTGCAGGTCGCTGATCGGGTGGACGGCGGCGGCGCGGCGCAGGGTGTCGGCGCCGACCTCGGAGAGGCCGATGTGGCGGACGTAGCCGGCCTGGACCAGGTCGGCGATCGCGCCGACGGTCTCCTCGACCGGGACGGCCGGGTCCAGTCGGGCCGGGCGGTAGATGTCGACGTGGTCGGTGCGCAGGCGGCGCAGGGTGTAGGCGAGGGCGGTCTTGGTGGCGGCGGGGCGGGCGTCGTAGCCGAGCCACTGGCCGTCCGGCCCGCGCTGGGCGCCGAACTTCACGCTGATCCGGACACTCTCGCGGTCGCGGCCGCGCAGCGCGTCGTGGATCAGCAGCTCGTTGTGGCCCATGCCGTAGAAGTCGCCGGTGTCGAGCAGGGTGAGGCCCGCGTCGAGGGCGGCGTGGATGGTGGCGATGCTCTCGGCCTCGTCGGCGGGGCCGTAGAGATCTGACATGCCCATGCAGCCGAGGCCGAGGGCGGAGGTGGTGGGGCCGGTCGCGCCGAGTGCGCGCTGGGGGAGGGGGGTCGTGGTGGGCATGCTTCTACGGTGCCACGACCGCTGACAGATTTCAAAATCTGTCATCTGAAATCTGTCAGCTGTCATTTGTCAGTCGTCCACCGGGCCGCCCTCGCCGCCGCACCGCCCGCTCCGGTCGCAGTACGGCTGTCCGGAGCTGCGGCCGCAGCCGCACAGCATCGTCCGCGGTGTCTCCCGGACCTCGCCGTCCGGGCCCGTCACCCGCAGCTCGCCCCGGAGCAGCAGCCGCCCGTCCGCCGTCCGCCGCACCGTCGTCGGCCGGTCCGGGATCTCCGTCGCGCCGTCCGCGCGCCGGTACGTCAACGCACCCGTCGGGCAGCGCCGCACCACCTCGGCGATCACCCCCGGCTCGGCCGCGTCCGGCATGATCCACGGCCGGCGCGCCGTGTCGAACACCGACGGCAGCCCGTGGACGCACTCGGCGGCGTGCCGGCAGACCTCGGGGTCGAAGGAGACGGCGATTCCCGGTGCCCGGTACGTCCGCGCACCGGGCCGGCGTCCGCCGGCCTCCCCGCCGCCGTCGGCCGCGTTGTCGCCGCCGCCGGTGTCGTCGTGGCCGCCGCGCATCAGTCCGCCACCCGGCTCCGGCTCTCGTACGCCAGATCGATGTACTCGGGGTGCCGGAGCATCCACCCCTTGATGAACGGGCAGGTCGCCAGCACGGCCAGCCCCCGCTTCCGCGCGTCGTCCAGCGCCGCCCGGGCCAGCGCTCCGCCGATGCCCTGCCCCTCGAAGGCGGGACCGACCTCTGTGTGCGGGTACACCACCAGCTCCGCACTGCGCAGGTACTCCGCGAATCCGGCCAGGGTGTCGTCGACCCAGGCCTCGAACCGGTCGGCGTCCTCGGCGTCACGAATCGTGACCGTCATCGGAGGCTCCTCACTGCTCGGCATGGAGCCGGGGCCGGCCCCGGTCCATCATCGAGCGGTCGCCGCCACCCCGCCCGCCGGACCGTCGGCGCCCGCAGCCAGGACGGAGCCGGCGGCGGTCCCGCAACTGCTCCGGCTCCGGCCGGGAGCGCGCAGCAGCTGCGCCCGGGCCGGCGGGACGTTGCGCCACACCGTCCGGCTCCCCAGCCCGTGCTCCTCCTCGAACCGCCGCAGCAGGCGCACCACCGCCCGGTGCCGAGCCCCCCGCCTCGGCCCCGACGTCACCAGGCGCGCCGCCGACGTCCCCAGGTAGCCGAAGTAGGTCAGCTCCCCGCCCGGCACCAGCAGCCGCAGGTAGAGGTCGAGGATGTGCCGCACCTCCTCCGGCTCGAAGTTGGTGAACGGAAGCCCGGAGACGATCACGTCGTACCGCTCCCGCTCCCGCTCCCCGTCCCGCTCCCGGCACTCCGGCAGGTCCTGCACCCGGCACGCCGACAGCCGCCACTCCAGGTCCGGTCCGCGCCGCGCCAGCTCCGGGTCCGCCCGCAGCCACTCCGCGAACCGCGGGTTGGCCTCCACCACGTGCAGACGGTCGCCCGCCCGCAGCACCCGGACCAGCCGCCGGGTCACCACCCCCGTCCCGGCCCCCACCTCCAGTACCGAGATCGGACGGTCCGGACGGCTGGTCGCCGGCACCACCAGGGCGTTGACGAGGTCCGCTCCGCTCGGCGCCAGCGCGCCGGTCAGCCGGAAGGTGCGGAGGGCCTCGGAGAGGAAGAACCACCGGTCGCTGCCGGGACGGGCGTCGGTGAGACGGGCGTCGCCGGGCCGGGCGTCGGCGGCGGCGGTGTCGGTACCGGGAACGGGCTCCGGGCTGAGCTGATCTGTCGTCATGGCACCGAAGCTACGGACGCCCGAACCGCCCCGAATCGGCCGACGGACCGCCCGTACCCCCGACGAAAGTCGAGGGTCCCCATGGACGTTCGTCAGGGGTCACGCCCCTGTGCCAAGCCGTAGCATCGGGCCCTGGACGGCGACGGGAAGGAGGCCCGATGAGCACGGACCAGCCCGCACGCCCGTCCCGCCGCCCCCGTCCCGCCGCGCTCGGCTGGTACGCGCCCGGTCGGAACCGCCTCACCGAGACGCTCCTGCTCGGGACGGTCCTCGTGCTCGCCGCCGAGGAGACCTTCGTCCAGTGGTACAACACCGAACTCCCGCTGCGCCCCCTGCGGATCGCCGGCGCCGCCCTCGCCTCGCTCTCCCTGCTCCTCGCCCGCCGCCACCCGGTCGCCGCGGCCGTGCTCCCCGCCCTCGTCAGCGGCCTGCTCAACCGGGCCTTTCCCGGTCTGTTCAGCGCCTACCACCTGGCCACGACGGGCCGCCCCGGTCCGGCCCTCGCCGTCGGCGCGGCCACCGCGCTGCTCAGCGTGGTCCGCGCCGAGTCCGTGGTCGCCTGGGCCGGCACCGCCGGGTCCCAACTGGTCGTCGCGGCCGCCGCGCTCTCGCTCGGGCTCTGGCTGCACGGGCGCCGCGTCCTGATCCGGACCCTGCACGCCAAGGTCGACGCGCTGCGCCGCGAGCGCGAACTCCGCGCCGAGCAGGCCCGCTCGACCGAGCGCGCCCGGATCGCCCGCGAGATGCACGACGTCCTGGCGCACCGGCTCAGCCTCCTCGTCCTGCACGCCGGTGTGCTGCGCGACCAGGCCAGGGCCGGCACGGTGGCCGACGACCCCGAGCGGCTCGCCCACCGCCTGGAGCTGCTCCGGGCCACGGCCGCCCGTTCGCTCGACGACCTGCGCGACGTCCTCGGCGCCCTCCGGGCGGACCCGTCCGAGTACGGCACCGGCACCGGCACCGGCGGCGAGGCGGTCGGGGGCGCGGCGGACTCCGACGGTCCGTCCGCCACCCTCCTCGACGGTGCCACCGCAGCCGACCCCGTCTCCGCCCCCGGTCCTCTTCTCGTCCCCCCGGCCGCGCCGGGCGGCGACAGACCGGACCCGGTCGCCGCGCCCGCCCTGCGCGACCTCGCCGAACTCGTCGGCGAGGCCACCGACGCCGGCCAGATCGTGGAACTCGCCCTCGCCGGCGACCCGGAGAGCATTCCGACCACCCACCGCCTGGCCGTCCACCGGGTCGTCCAGGAGGCGCTCACCAACGCCCGCAAGTACGCGCACACCGCGCCGGTCACCGTGCGCGTCCGCTACGGCGCACCGGCCACCACCGTCGAGGTGCACAACGGTCCCGGCGACCCGGCCCCGGCCGGCGCCTGCACCGGGGGCGGCTACGGACTGGTCGGTCTCGGCGAACGGGTCGGCGCACTCGGCGGGCACTTCGACGCCGGCCCCGACGGCCGGGGCGGATTCCGCCTCGCCGCCCGCCTCCCGGCGCCGCAGCGCCCGCCCGTCCGGGCACCTGACCGAGCACCTGACCGACCACCCACCCGGCGGCCCGCACGCCGATCCGAACACCGGCCGGAGCATCAGCCCGCGGATCAGTCCGAGTACCAGCCCGAGTCGTCCGCCCCGGCCGCGGTCCGATGGCCCGGCCCGATCCCACCGAGTGAGGCCACGTGATCCGCACCATTGTCGTGGACGATGACGCGCTGGTCCGGCTCGGCCTCGTCGACCTGCTCGCCCAGGACCCGGAACTCGTCGTGGTCGCCGAGGCCGCCGACGGCCTGGAGGCCGTCGAACTCGCGGGCCGCCGGCGCGTCGACGTCGCCCTCATGGACATCCGGATGCCCCGGCTCGACGGCATCGCCGCCACCCGCCGGCTGCGCGAGCTGCCCGACGGCCCGCGCGTCATCGCGCTCACCACCTTCGACCTCGACGAGTACGTCTACCGGGCACTCGCCGCCGGAGCCGACGGGTTCCTACTCAAGGACACCCCGCCCGCCGAGATCGCCCGCGCCGTCCACATCGTCGCGGGCGGTCAGGGCATGCTGCACCCGGCCGCCGCCCGCCGGCTGATCGACCGCTACCACCGCACCGGCGCACCGCGCGCGGTCGCCGCCCGCGGCCGGCTGGCCGGGCTCACCCCGCGCGAGACCGATGTGCTGCGCGAACTCGCCCTCGGCCTCTCCAACGCCGAGATCGCGGACGTCCTCGGGATGCGCGAGAGCACCGTCAAGGCGCACGTCAGCCGGATCCTGACCGCGCTGGGTGTGGGCAACCGGGTCCAGGCGGCGCTGCTCGCGCGGGACGCCGGGGTGGTCGACGACTTCACCTGACCGACCGTCGGCAACCGGCCCCAGGCCCCGGACCCGGCCCCGGCGCAGCCATCGGCCCGGCTCGCCCGCCGGGTGCCGGGCCACCGCCGGGCGCCGGTTCCGGTGGCCCCGTCGGCCGCGCGGGTCGGACTCCGGACGCTCCGCCCGATCAGGCGTCGTCCCGAACACAGCCTGGCTTGAACGCGCCTTGTTCGAGCACGCTCCGTCCGAACACAGCCCGCCCGACCGGGTTTGTCATGACTCGCCCCGGCTCGCACCCGCCCACACCGGCCGGATCCGACCAGGCTGTCACCGGGCCGTCGCCGGGATGCCGCCGAACCGTCGCCCGGCGGTCGCCGAGTAGTCCCGACCGCCGACTCGCCGTCACCCATCTGGCTTGGAAAAGCCGTGCCTTGGCGTCTTGCGCTGCCGAACCCCGGCGCCGGGTCCATGGTGGAGGTGGGCGCGATCCGGCGACCGCGCCCGCGTGCCGAGCCAGGCCCGCACGCCCTGCGCCGACCGCCGTCCCGCGGCCGCGCACCGCGGTGGATCCCGGTCCCGGCACGCTGGGAGCAGGGCCACCTCGCAGGAAACCGAACGGTTCTTCTAGGCTCACATCTCGGCTTCCCTGCGGTGGTGCGTCGTTCTGCGCCCACCGGACACGAAGCCGCCGTCCACGGTGGCTCCGGGACGATCGGGGCCACCGGATCGAGCGAGGAGGACGCAATGCCACAGACGCCGCCCAGCCGTTCCAGCGCACTTGGACCGGACGGACCCTTCCGGTGGTCCACTGTTCCAGCCGTTCCGGTCCGCCCGGCTCGCGTGGTCCGGTCCGGGAATCCCGGCCGGCCCGTGCGGCCGCTGTATACCGGCGGCGGCCGCGGAGGCGAGCGTTGAGTCCTCAAGCCGTCCGTCCGTCCACCGCGCCGGCGGCCACCCCGACCGCTGTCGCCAACGCAGCCAACGCCACCACCACTGCCAACGCCACCACTGCCAGCACCGTCGCTACTGCCAGCGCCTCCACGGCCGCCGCCCCTGCGGCCGCTGTCCCTACGGCTACCGGCACCACTGCCACCGCCATCGCCGGCACCACCACCGTTGCCGCCGTCGCCACCGCGACCGGCTCCGGCACCACCAAGGCCGCCACCGCGGCCGAGCCGACCAGGACCGCCGACACCACACCCGGTGCGGCCGAGCCCGGTACGACCAGAACCGGCACCGCCCGAACCGCCCTCGCCCCGGCCGCCCCCACGCCCGCCGCCGCGCCACCTTCCGCGCCGGCCCCCCACACCTCGGCCGCCCCCGACAGCGAGGGCCAACCCGGCCCCACCGCCGCTCTTCCCGGTCTGCCCCAGGCCCTCACCACGCGTGCCAGAACCCTGGCCGGCGCGGTCCGGCGACGCTGCGCGGACCTGGCCGGCATCGAGTCCCCCAGTGGGGACGCACCCCGACTCAACGCACTCGCCGAGGAGTTGGCGGCCGGCTTCCGCGCCACCGGGGCCACCGTTCAGCGCGAACCCGGCCCGGCCGGCGACCACCTGGTACTCCAGTGGGAAGGCCGGGACGAGGCACTGCCGCACCTGCTCGTGGTCGGCCACCACGACACCGTGTGGCCCGCCGGGATCCTCTCCGACTGGCCGGTCACCGAGCAGGACGGCACCCTCAGCGGGCCCGGCGTGGTCGACATGAAGGGCGGACTCGCCATCCTGGAAGGCGCGTTCGCCCTGCTCGCCGACCTCGGTCAGCGCCCGCACCGGACCGTCCGCCTGGTCGTGGTCTCCGACGAGGAGGTCGGCAGCCCCGACGGACGCCGCCTGGTCGAACGCCAACTGCGTGGTGCGGCCGCGGTATTGGGCCTCGAACCGCCGCACGCCGACGGACGGCTCAAGACCGCCCGCCGCGGCTCCACCCGGGTGCGGCTCACCGTCACCGGACGCGAGGCGCACGCGGGCAACGACGCCGCCGAGGGCGTCTCGGCGGTGGACGAGCTCGTCGACCAGCTGGTCGCGGTGCGCGGCCTGGTCACCCAGCCCGGCACCGAGCTCAACGCGGGCCGGATCAGCGGCGGCAGTCGGGCCAATGTGGTGGCAGGGCGGGCGGAGGCCGAACTCGGCCTGCGGTTCGCCACCACCGAGGCGCAGCGTCGCACCCTGGACAGCCTCGCCCGGCTGTCCGCGCTCCGGCCCGGGGCACGGGTGCGGACCGAGGTGCTGTCCAGCCGGCCGGCCTGGCCGGAGCGGTCGGCCAACCCGTTGCTGCGCCACGTGCGTTCGCTCGCCGCGGCGCTCGGCCAGCAGCTGGACGGCGCGCCGGCGGGCGGGGCGGGTGACACCAACCTGCCGGGTTCGCGCGGGCTGCCCACCCTGGACGGCTTCGGGGCCATCGGCGGGGGTGCCCACGCCCGGCACGAGCACATCCGGATCGATCAGCTGGCGCCGCGGATCGCCCTGCTGGCCGCACTCCTCGCCGTGCCGCTCCCGTGGCTGCGCGACCGGTCGGAGGGATGAGCGCTGACAAGTATCGGCTGACAGATATCAGATGACAGCTGACAGATAACGGATGACAGATGACGGCTGACAGATTTTGAAATCTGTCAGCCGTCAGTCGTCATCCGTCAGCCGTCATTCACAAGCCGTCGGCCGCCACCCGTCGATCGTCAGCTGTCGGCCAGGATCGCCCGGAGTCGGGCCCGGCATTCGGCGACGAAGGCCGGGAAGCTCTGCCAGTAGTAGGAGATCCCGCTGAGGCCGACCGCGATGGCCCAGGCGCGGGCGCGTTCCCAGGTCGGCTCGTCGAGGTCCAGCGCGTCCCGGTAGGCCTGCCGGGCCAGCGGCGGCAGGTCCCAGATCGTCGAGTGCTCCGCGTCCGGGAGGCCCACCGAGAGCGCCCCGAAGTCGATGACCGCGTGCAGTCGCCCCTCCCGGACCAGCAGATTGGTGGGCTTGAGGTCGCCGTGCAGCCACACGTGCGGCCCGGCGGGCTCCGGCAGGGCGAGCGCGGCGCGCCACAGCTCCGCCAGGGCGTCGACGTCCAGTTCCCCGCCGACCAGGGGCCGGCAGTCCACGAAGCACCGCTCGACCCACTCGTCGCACGCCCGCAGGCTGCCGCCGCGGTACCAGCTGAGGTCCGCCGCACGGGTCGCCCCCATGAGGTCGGTGCCGTGCAGCTGCCGCACGAAGGCCGCCAGGTCGGCACCGAAGGCGGCCCAGTCCCGGACGGTGTCCGGCCCGGGCTCCGCGCCGTCGATCCAGCGGTAGACCGACCAGGCGAACGGGAAGGCCCCGGTCGGCGCCCCGGCGTGGACCGGCGCGGGGATGGTGCGGGGGAGGAACGGCGCCAGCCGGGGCAGCCACTCCTGTTCCTTCCGTACGGCCTGCCCCGTGCCCGGGGTCCGCGGCAGCCGGACGAGCAGCTCGTCGCCCAGTCGGAACATGTTGTTGTCGGTGCCCGCGCCCGCCCGCGTCAGCGGGAGGTCGGCCCACTCCGGCCGCTGCGCCGCCAGCAGGGACCGGACCAGTGCCTCGTCGGCCGGGATCTCGTCAGGGTGAAGCGTCACCTCGGAAGTCTCCGCGCGGGGCGGCCGGGAGGCCACCGATTTTCCGCCGCGGGGCGACGCCGGCCGAGGTCCCTTGTCAGCCCCCCGTCCGACCGCGCAGAATGGTACCGACCGAACGGTCAGTCGGTTGCCCGTCGCGGGCGACCGGCCAGGCCGGGCCAGCAGAGACTGAGAGGGGATCGTGGTGACAGCAGAGGTGGCCGAGCCGCTCCCCGAGCGGACGGCGCGAGCGGGCCAGGTGGGAGAGCCGGGGCAGGCGCCGCAGCCCGGGCAGGCCGAGGCGGAGGAGCGGTTCGAGGCGGTCGTCGCCGCCGACCAGCGGATCGAGCCCCGCGACTGGATGCCCGACGCCTACCGGGCCACCCTCGTGCGGCAGATCGCCCAGCACGCGCACTCCGAGATCATCGGCATGCAGCCCGAGGGCAACTGGCTCACCCGCGCCCCCTCCCTGCGCCGCAAGGCGATCCTGCTCGCCAAGGCCCAGGACGAGGCCGGCCACGGCCTGTACCTCTACGCCGCCGCCGAGACCCTCGGGGTGGACCGCGCCGAGCTCACGGAGAAGTTGATCTCCGGCCGCCAGAAGTACTCGTCGATCTTCAACTACCCGACCCTCACCTTCGCCGACGTCGGCGTGATCGGCTGGTTGGTCGACGGCGCCGCGATCTGCAACCAGGTCCCGCTCTGCCGCTGCAGCTACGGCCCGTACGCCCGCGCCATGGTCCGGATCTGCAAGGAGGAGTCGTTCCACCAGCGCCAGGGCTACGAGCTCCTGATGACGCTGATGCGCGGCACCGAGGCGCAGCGGCGGATGGTCCAGGACGCGGTGGACCGCTGGTGGTGGCCGTCGCTGATGATGTTCGGCCCCTCGGACGCCGACTCGCCGAACAGCGCGCGCTCGATGGCCTGGCGGATCAAGCGGCACTCCAACGACGAGCTGCGCCAGCGCTTCGTCGACATGACCGTGCCGCAGGCCGAGCACCTCGGCGTGACCCTCCCCGACCCCGCGCTGCGCTGGAACGAGGACCGCGGCAGCTGGGACTTCGGCGAGCCCGACTGGTCCGAGCTGACCCGGGTCATCCGCGGCCAGGGCCCGTGCAACGCCCAGCGGATGGAACGCCGACGGTCGGCCCACGAGGACGGCGCCTGGGTCCGCGAGGCCGCCGTCGCGTACGCGCAGAAGCGCCGCGCGGAGAAGCGCCGCGCCGAGAACCAGCACCCGGAACCGGTGGCCGAGCACGCCCCGGAGCACGCCCAGGAGGAGAACGGAAAGTGACCGAGTCCAAGGCCGGCTGGCCGCTCTACGAGGTGTTCGTGCGCCCCCGGCGAGGCCTGAACCACGTGCACGTCGGATCGCTCCACGCGTCCGACGACCGGATGGCCCTGCTCGCCGCCCGCGACCTCTACACCCGCCGCAACGAGGGCGTCAGCCTCTGGGTGGTCCGCTCCGACGCGATCACCGCGTCCACCCCGGACGAGCGCGACCCCTTCTTCGAGCCCAGCGGTGACAAGGTCTACCGCCACCCGACCTTCTACGACATCCCCGAGGATGTCCCGCACATCTGACCGGGAGCAGCCGAACCATGACCGATGACCACGACGACCACGTCTACCTGAGCCTCGCCGAGGCGTCCCCCGGGCCCGAGGGCGAGGGCCGCTGGGCATACGGGACGGGCTTCGCCGACCCGCTGCTCGGCGTGGACACCGCCGTGCCGGCCGGCCTGGACGGCGCCGAGCTCGCCGCCTACTGCCTGATGCTGGGCGACGACGCGCTCGTCCTCTCCCAGCGCCTGATCGAGTGGTGCACCCGCGCCCCCGAACTGGAGGAGGAGGTCGCGCTCGCCAACCTCGGCCTCGACCTGCTCGGCCAGGCCCGCCAGCTGCTCACCCGGGCCGGCCAGGCCGACGGTTCCGGGCGCACCGAGGACGACCTGGCGTACTGGCGCGAGGAGCACGAGTTCCGCAACGTCCGCCTGGTCGAGGCGCCGAACGGGGACTTCGCGTACTCGATCGCCCGGCTGCTGGTGTTCGCCACCGCCCGGTGCGCCCTGTACGAGGCGCTGGCCGGGCACGCCGACCCGGTGCTGGCGGCGGTCGCGGCGCGCGGCGTGAAGGAGCTGGCCTACCACCGGGAGTACGCCACCGCCTGGACGCTGCGGCTCGGTGACGGGACGCCGTACTCGGCCGCGCGGATGCAGGCCGGGCTGGACGCGGTCTGGCCGCTGCTGGAGGAGCTGTTCACGGCGCACCCGGTCGAGCTGCGGGTGGGCGTGGACCCGGCGACACTGCGGGAGCCGGTGCTGCGTTCGCTGGCCGCCGTGGTCGCCGAGGCCGGGCTCGCCGTGCCGGACGCGGCGGCGCTGGCGACGGTCGGCGGCCGGGCCGGCCGGGACGGGGTGCACACCGAGGCGCTGGGCCTGCTGCTGGCGGAGCTGCAGGTGCTGGCCCGCGCGCACCCGGGTGCGACGTGGTGACGGCCGTGGCCGGGACCGCCCGGACTGCGGGGGCTGCCGGGGCTGCTGGGGTTGCTGGGACCATCGGGGCTGCTAGGGCCACTGGTGCTGCTGGGGCCGCTGGGGTAGCGGGGGCAAGCGCGCGGAGCAGGGCCTGGGAGGTGGCGGCGGCCGTCCCGGACCCGGAGCTGCCGATGCTCACCCTCGCCGACCTGGGCGTACTCGCCGACGTGGAGGTCGAGGGCGCCGAGCTCGCGGGCGCCGAGGCCGAGTCCCCGGCCGACGAAGCGGCCGTGGCCGGCGCGGTGACCGCCTGGCTCACCCCGACCTACTCGGGCTGCCCGGCCGTCGCCGAGATGGCCGCCGACGTCGACCGACGGCTGCGCGCGGCCGGCTTCGCGGACGTCCGGGTGCGGCTGCGGCTGGACCCGCCCTGGTCGACCGACCTGATCACCGCCGAGGGACGGCGCAAACTGGCCGAGGCCGGCATCGCCCCGCCCCGGCCCGGTGGCGGCGTCCTGCTGAGCCTCGGCCCGACCAGGCACGCCGAGACAGCGGCCCGGACCCCGGCCGCCACCCCCGTCCTCTGCCCGCTCTGCGGCGGCACCGACACCGAGGAGCTGTCCCGCTTCGGCTCCACCGCCTGCAAGGCGCTGTGGCGCTGCCGCGACTGCCGCGAGCCCTTCGAACGCGTCAAGGAGATCTGAATGGCCGCCGTCCGACCCGCCCGCCGCCCGACCTTCCACCCCCTGCGGATCGCCGGGGTGGAGCGGCTCTGCGACGACGCCGTCGCCGTGACCTTCGCGGTGCCGGACGGGCTCGCGGACGCGTTCGCGTTCCGGCCTGGGCAGACGCTGACGCTGCGCCGGGTGGTGGACGGCGTCGACGAGCGCCGCTCGTACTCGATCTGCGCCCCCGTCGGCGGCCCGCTGCGGATCGCCGTGCGCGAGGTGCCCGGCGGGCTGTTCTCCCGCTGGCTGGTGCGCGACGCGCGACCGGGGGAGGAGGTCGAGGTGCTGACGCCGTCCGGCCTGTTCAGCCCCGACCTCGCCGAACCGGCCGACCACGTCCTGCTCGCGGCCGGCTCCGGCATCACGCCGATGCTCTCCATCGCCGCGTCCGTGCTGGCCGCCGACCGCGCCTCCACCGTCACCCTGCTCTACGGCAACCGCCGCAGCGACACCGTGATGTTCGCCGACGAGCTGGCCGACCTGAAGGACCGCTACCTGGGGCGCTTCCAGCTTGTCCACGTGCTGTCCCGGGAGACCCGGGACGCCGAACTGCTCAGCGGGCGGCTGGACCCGGCGCGGGTCGAGGCGCTGCTGAAGGCGCTGGTGGACGTGGACTCGGTCGGCCACTGGTGGCTGTGCGGCCCGTTCGGGATGGTCGCCGGGGCGCGGGACCTGCTCGCCGGGCTGGGCGTGCCGACGGCCCGGGTGCACCAGGAGCTGTTCCACGCCGAGGACGAGCCGGTCGCCGAGCGCCCGGACGACGCCCTCGACGCGGCCGGCGGCGCCGACGCGGCCGCGCGCAGCGAGGTCACCGTCGTCCTGGACGGGCGGGGCAGCACGCTCACCCTCCCGCGCGACCGGTCGATCCTGGACGGCGCCCAGCGCTCCCGGCCGGACCTGCCGTTCGCCTGCAAGGGCGGGGTCTGCGGGACGTGCCGCGCCCTGGTCACGGAGGGGGAGGTGGAGATGCGGCGCAACTTCGCCTTGGAGGAGAAGGAACTGGCGGCCGGCTACGTCCTCACCTGCCAGGCCCGCCCGGTGACCGACCGGGTGACGGTCGACTACGACCGCTGACCCGGTACCCGTCCGGGTCAGCTGGGTCGGACGGGTCGGACCAGGTCGGACCGGGTCAGCCGGGCAGCAGCTCGGCCCGGTGGGCGGCGAGGAAGTCCGCGAGCGCGACCGGTGCCCGTCCGAGCAGCCGGTGCGTGGTGCCGTCGTCGGGGATGTCGAACCAGCCGGCCCGGCGGAACGGGTCGTTCTCGCCCCAGGCCCGGGCCAGCGGCTCGGGCACGCCGAGCGCGATCAGCGCCGGGGCGACCTCCGCGTCGGCCACCGGCCGGTGCCGCACCGGCCGGCCGGTCGCCCCGGTGAGCGCGGCGGCGACCTCGGCGTCGGTCAGGCCCGGGCCGGTGACGTCCAGGACGGTGCCGGGGACCTCGACCGCGCCGGTGAGCACCCGCGCGGCGGCCCAGGCGGTGTCCTCGCGGCTGATGTAGCCGACCCGGCCGTCCGCCGCGCTGCTGGGCAGCTCGCCCGCGCCGACCGCGAGCCGGGCCAGCCCGGTGAGCAGCAGCATCTGCGGCCAGACGTTGAAGCGCAGCACGGTGTGTCCGAGACCGGAGTCGGCGAGCAGTTCCTCCGTCCGGCCGTGGTCGCGGGCCTCGGGGACCGGGTTGCCCGGGTCGGCGGCCCGGACCACCGAGGTGTAGACGAGGTGCTCCACCCCGGCGGCGACGGCCGCCTCGATCGCGGCCGCGTGCAGCCGGAGGCGGTCGGGGGACCGTTCGGTGCTGACCAGCAGCAGCCGACGGACGCCGGCGAAGGCGCGGGGCAGGGTGTCGGGGCGGGCGAAGTCGGCCTCCCGGAACCGGACTTCGGGCCGGTCCGGGGTGGCGGCCACGACTCCCGGGTTCCTGGTGAGCGCGACTACCTCGCCCCGGTCGGCGACCAGGTCGAGCACCGCGCCGAGGGCCAGCCGGCCCAGCCGCCCGGACGCGCCGGTTACTGCGAACATGTGAACTCCTCGACTCCGTGGTCCTGTTGGAGCGATCATGAGTCGGGTGAGTGGGTTGCCGAAAGAAGGAACATCCGTGTCCACTGGCGCGAGCGCGCCGGTCCGCGTCACCTCGCCGGATCGCCGGGAGTGTCCGGCGACGGCGGTCCTGCACCGGATCGGGGATCGCTGGAGCGTCGTGCTGATCAGCCTGTTGGTCGAACGTCCCTACGGGTACAACGAGTTGGACCGGTCGGTGGCGGACCTGAGCCGCCGGATGCTGACCCGCGTGCTGCGCACGCTGGAGGACGAGGGATACGTGAGCCGAACCGCCCGCCCCGAGCCCCCGTACCGGGTCGAGTACGCGCTCACCGCTCTCGGCGAGTCACTGCACGCGGTGCTGCGCGACCTGGGCGGCTGGGCGGAGGCGCATCGCGGACAACTCCGGGTGGCGGACTGACAGCTGACAGAATCCGTCAGCTGAAATCTGTCAGCTGATAGTTGTCATCTGTCATCTGTCATCTGTCAGCCGTCGGCGGTCAGCCGTCAGCCCTCAGTCCTCAGCCGCCACCCGCGCGCCTTCGCCGACGGCGGCGGCCGTGCCCGGGTCGCCGAGGAGCTTGACCAGTTCGTTGACCGCCGTCCGGCCGGCCCGGTTGGCGCCGACGGTGCTGGCGGACGGGCCGTAGCCGACCAGGTGGACGCGCGGGTCGAGGGTGGCGCGGGTACCGGTGAGCGCGATGCCGCCGCCGGGCGAGCGCAGGCCCAGCGGGGCGAGATGGCCGACCTCGGGGCGGAAACCGGTCGCCCAGACGATCGCGTCGACCGCGAGCTCCTCCTCGCCCCAGGCGACCCCGCGCTCGGTGAGGCGGTCGAACATCGGGCGGCGGCGCAGCGCGCCCAACTCCTCGGCCCGGCGGTAGGCCACCGACGGCCCGAGGCCGGTCACGCTCACCACGCTGCGCACAGGCAGCCCTTGGCGGACCCGCTCCTCGACCTTGGCGACCACCGTGCGCCCGTACTCGGGGGTGAACGGCCCAGCGTGGTAGACCGGTGGGGTCCGGGTCACCCAGACCGTCTCGCCGACCGCCGCGACCTCCGACAGCACCTGGATCGCGGACGCCCCGCCGCCGACCACCAGCACGCGCTTGCCCGCGAACTCCTCGGGTCCCCGGTACTCGGCGTAGTGCAGCTGCCGCCCGCCGAAGTGCCCCGGGTAGTGCGGCAGGAACGGGCGGGACCAGGTGCCGGTGGCGTTGATCAGGCCCCGGGTCGACCAGGTGCCGGAGTCGGTCTCGATCAGCAGCCGGGCGTCCGGCCGCGCGGACTCCGAGCGCACCGCGAGGACGCGCACCGGGCGCACCACCGGGAGCGCGTGCTTGGCCTCGTACGCCGCGAAGTACCCCGGCACGACCTCGCGAGCGGGAGCGTTCGGGTCGGGTTCGGGAAGTTCGAAGTCGGGCAGGTCGTGAAAGCCGTGCACGGTGGCCATCCGCAGGGAGGGCGAGCGGTGGGCCCAAGCGCCGCCGGGGGCGGCGTCGGCGTCGAGGACGACGAATCCGCCGTCGCCACCCGGGGCCCCGTCGCGGATCTCGCCGGCGTCCTCCCAGTAGGGGGTGAAGCCGCGGCGGCGCAGGTGGTACGCGGCGGACAGGCCCGCTTGGCCGGCACCGATCACCACGACGTCGACCCGCCGTACGGCGTGGCCCGCCGCATGGCCCGCCGCGTCGCTCGCCGCGCCGCTCACCGCTTGGCTCGCCGAGGCTCGTGCGGCGTCGAGGTTGGTTGCACCGTAAACAGTCACGCCCGTGAAACATCGGCCGGGCGGGCCGTGTTCCCGGCGAACGAGGGGGCGAGAAGGAGGGCGAGCGACGGTGGGCCCCGGCGTGCCGATGCCGGGGCCGCCGTTCGAACACGGCCGCCCAGACGGCCGGGGGTCAGGTGGCCGGGGAGATCACCACCGCCGTGCCGTAGGCGCAGACCTCCGTGCCGACGTCCGCCGCCTCCGTGACGTCGAACCGGAACATCAGCACCGCGTTCCCGCCGCGCGCCTTGGTCTGCTCGACCAGCCGCTCCATGGCCTCGTTGCGGCTCTCCACGAGGGTCTTCGTCAGGCCGCGCAGCTCGCCGCCGACCAGGGACTTCAGCGAGGCCCCGATCTGGCTGCCGATGTGCCGGCTGCGCACGGTCAGGCCGAAGACCTCGCCGATCACGTGGTCGACCCGGTAGCCGGGGATGTCATTGGTGGTCACTACCAGCACCTGGGCGTCCGGGCGCTGCCCGCCGCCGTACTCGTCGATGTTTGCCATGGGGCCCATCCTGCGGGTGTCGCGACGTCCTCGAACAGAGGCGCGCGGGGGTCGTCGGGGAGGGCGCCGGAGCGAGCGCGACGCGGTAACGGCGAGAACGCGTAGGGTAGCCGGTACAGACCGGTGATCGTACGCCCGAAAAGCCGTACCGTAGCCCCATGGGCGAGCGAAGTGATCATCCACAGGGGCCGGGCGCGGCGGAGGACTCCGGTGCGCAGGAGGTCGAGGCGACAGTGGTCCTGGGCCTGCGGATCACCGACTGGCCGGCGCTGCGCGCCGCGGCCGTCGCGGCCGTGGAGGAACTGGACTTCGAGGGCATCGATCCGGCCGGACAGCGCCGGGAGCTGCTCCGCGAGGTGTCCGAGGACGCCAACGCGGCACTCGGCGCGCTGTTGCACCCGGACCGGCTGGTGGCGGCGATCCCGGGGGTCGAGGCGATCGGTGGAACGCTGGAGATCAGCGTCACCGAGGACTTCGCGCCGGACTTCGCCGAACTGTTCCCGCTGGACGGCGACGAGGAGGAGGGCGGCGGGGCGGCCGGCGACTGGACGCTGACCCCGCGCACCGCCTGCCTGCTCCATGCCCAGCTGATCGGGCTGGCCGACGCCGCCTACGACGACCTCGACGAGCACGAGGACGAACCGGTCGTCGACGGCGAGGAGGCGGACTGGACCGTCTTCGGCCGGTTGCCGCAGCGCACCTGGCGGCTGCACCGGGCCTGGCGTCGCACGATGGGCCGCACCTTCGACGACCTCGCCGACGACCTCGCGCTCGGCGAGTGGCCGCTGCCGCGCTGTCTGGCCGAGGAGATCGCGCTGCGGATGGCCCTGGTCGACGCCCGCGCGCTGCTCGGCGCGCAGCCCGAATCGGTCGCCGACATGATGGGCGACCTGCCGGCCGACCTGTACGACTACGACTGGGACGGCTGCCACGACGAGCTGTTCGGCGTCTACGGGCCGGACGACGGCGACCCGGAGCTGAACGCGGAACAGCGCGCCGAGCTGCTGCTCACGGCCACCCACCCGGAGGGCTGGTTCCTGCCCTACGAGGACGCGGAGGAGCGCGACCCGCAGCGCGGCTACCGGCGCTGACCGGTTGCCGCGCCGCCGCGCCGAACCGCCGCGCCGAACCGTCGCGGCGGCCCGGGCGGGGCGGGGCACCGGCGTGATCGCCGCGCGGCGGGGGCTGGCATGCTGGTCGGGTGACTTCTCCGTTCGACGCCCCCGTTCCCGCCCCGACGCCCGAGGACCGTGACGCCCGGCCGCAGCACGTGCTGCCGCTGGTCGTCCGGCTGGAGAAGGCCGAGCCGCCCGGGCGGACCGACGCGCTGGAGACCTCGGCCAGGGCCGTGCTGACCCTGCTGAGCGACCCCCGGGTCACCGAGGCCGACGGCGAGTGGGCGGAGCGGGTCGCGGCCTGGGAGGACGCGCGGATCCGCAAGGTGGTCCGGCGGGCGCGCGGCGGCGAGTGGCGCAAGGCCGGCGAGCTGCCCGGGGTCACAGTGTCGGGGCGGGAGGCGGAGGTGCGGGTGTTCCCGCCGATTCCGCTCGACGGCTGGCCGAAGGAGCTCGCCAAGCTCCAGGTGTCGGGCACCGACCTGGAGGAGACCGGTCCGGTCGACGCCCCGGCGCCGGGGACGCCCGTGCTGTGGCTCAACCCGGAGCTGGAGATGAGCGCCGGGAAGACGATGGCCCAGACCGGCCACGCCGCACAGCTCGCCTGGTGGCGGCTGGACGACGCGCAGCGCAAGGAGTGGGCCGAGAGCGGCTTCGCGCTCGCCGTCCGCACGGCGACGCCGGAGAACTGGGCCGAACTGGTGGCGAGCGGACTGCCGCTGGTGCAGGACGCGGGCTTCACGGAGATCGCCCCGGGAAGCTGCACGGTGATCGCGGACCACCCGGCGCTGCGCGGCTGACGGCTGACCCCGCCGAGGTCTTCGAGCCGGGTCAGCGCGCCGGGAGGGGACGGAGGCGGGCGAGCGGCTCGCGGGCTCGGGAGTCCTGTCACCGCGGGCGGTGACGCCTCGCCGCGCGCGTGACGATCACCGCGGTCAATTTCGTACAAGACGGATTGGCCGCCCCCGAGGCATCTTCGTGTGCGGTGACGTGGGCATGCGCTCCACGGCACGGTGAACGGCGCGATCAGGTGCAAGGGGGAGCGGGGCATGACGGGGCAGGCGGGGAGGTCCGGCTCGAACGCGGTGCTGTCGGTGCTGCTCGGTTCCGCGTTGTTCGGGACCAGCGGGGTGGCGCGGACCCTCGGGCCGGGGGAGGTCGACGCGGCGGCGGTGGGGGCCGCGCGGGTGCTGATCGGCGGGCTCTGTCTGGTGGCGTTCGCGTTGGCCCGGCGCAAACGGTTCGCCGCGGCGCGTTCGCTGCCCTGGACCACGGTGCTGCTCGGCGCCTCGGTGGCGGTCTACCAGAGCTGCTACTTCAGCGGGATAGGCCGGGTCGGGGTGTCGATGGGGTCGATCATCACCGTGGCCGTGGTCCCGGTGGCGACCGGGGTGGTGGCCTTCCTCCTGCGGGGGGAGCGGCCCGGCCGGCGCTGGTACGCGGCGACGGCGCTGGCCATCGTCGGCACGGTGGCGGCGAGCGGGGCGATCGGCGACGGCCGTTCCGACGCGATCGGCATCGCGCTCTGCCTGACCGCCGGCACCAGCGTCGCGTTCTACACGGTGCTCAGCCGACGACTGCTGGACGCCGGGGCCGAGGTCACCGAGGTCACCACGGTGGCGGTCGCGCTCTCGGGGGTGCTGCTGCTCCCGGTGCTGGCGTTCGGCGGGGCCGGCTGGCTGACGACCCCGTCCGGGTTGCTGATGGGCCTCTACCTTGGCGCGGTCACCAGCGCACTCGGGTTCTGGCTCAACGCGAGGGGGCTGCGCCGGGTCTCGCCGACCGCCGTCGCGACGCTCAACCTCGCGGAGCCGGTGACCGCGGTCGTGCTGGCCTTCGTCATCGTGCACGAGCGCCCGACCTGGGTCCAGTGGGGCGGGGCCTTCGTGGTCTGCCTGGGCCTGGTGGTGCTGGCCGCCGGACGTCCGGGTCAGGAGACCCGGGTGGTGGCCCGGGGCGGGCCCGCCGGCGGCCCCGCGCCGACCGCTTCCGTCGACGAGTTCGACAAGCAGAACATTTCCTGACGCTTCGCGAGAAAGCCTGGTTCAGCTCTCCATGAACACTCCGAACACCCCCGACATTCCCAACACCCCCGACACTCCCGACACCCCCAACGCGCCCACCAGGTTTGACTGGGACACCAAGATCGCCGTCGTGCTGCGGGAAGACCTCGCGGTCTGGCAGAAGCTCAACGTGACCGCGTTCGCCACCAGCGGCATCGCGGCGACCGTCGAGGGTGTCACCGGCGATCCGTACGTGGACGGCGACGGCGTCAAGTACCTGCCGATGTTCCGCCAGCCCGTGCTGATCTTCAGCACCACCGCCGAGCGGATGAAGACCATCCACCAGCGCGCCCTGCAGCGCGAGGTCCTGGTCGCGGTCTATCCGGAGGCGATCTTCGCCACCAACAACGACGAGGACAACCGGGCCACCATCGCCGATGTTCCCAGCGCCGAGCTGCTGTTGGCGGGCATCGCGGTGCGCGGCGACAAGAAGGACGTCGACCGGGTGGTGCGCGGCGCCACCATGCACGGCTGACGGTCGCCCGATGACGGACACCGACGCGATGACGGGCGCTGACGGGATGACGGGCACCGAAGGAGCGGGCGTTCCGGTCCGGGTCCTGCGGGTATTCGCCGACGCCGACGGCAGGTACGGCAACCCGCTCGGGGTGGTCCTCGACGGTGCGCGGGTGCCGGGCCCGGCCCGGCAGCCGCTCACCGCCGGACTCGGCTACAGTGAAACGGTGTTCGTCGACGACCCGGACAGCGGCCGGGTGCAGATCTTCACTCCCGCCGCGGAGATCTCGGCGCCCGGCCATCCGCTGGTCGGCACCGCCTGGTTGCTCGGCCGCGAGCGGGGCACCGGCGTGGGGGTGCTGCGCCCGGTACGGCTGGGCGAGCCGGTGCCCCGCTCGGCGGGGCCCGCCACCGGCACCGTGGACCTGGATCCGCGATCCGCGCCGGACTGGGAACTGGTCGAACTGGAGCACCCGGCGGCGGTGGACGGGGCACGGCCGCCGAAGCCGGGGGAGCACTGGCAGCGGACCATGATCTGGTCCTGGGCGGACCGGGCCGCCGGTACGGTCCGGGCCAGGACCTTCGCCCACGCCTGGGGCGTCGAGGAGGACGAGGCCTGCGGCTCCGCCGCCGTGCGGCTGGCGGCCTCGCTGGGCAGGGGGCTCACCGTCGCCTCCGGCCGCGGCTCGGTGATCGGGGCCGCCTTGCTGGCGAACGGCAGGGTGCGGCTGGAGGGGCGGGTCGTGGAGGAGCGGACGAGAACGGTTGCGGTCGCGCCCTGACCTGGGCGCGCCCTTGCCTGCTCGTGCCCTCAACCGGGGGCCTTCTCATGGCCACGGTGGCGAACGGGTGTGCGGCCTGTCATCGACGCATCGTCAATCGGGCCGCTCCCAAGAGTCTCTGACGCGGGGACAAGAAAGGCGCCCGGCCCGGTCGTTGTAGCCTGGCGGTATGCCTACGCAGGTGAACGATGCGGGCGTGCCGGGGACGGACCGGTCCGTGTTCCTCCGGCCCGTGGTCGGCGTCGAACTGCTCCACGCGTACTTCCGCCAGCACGTCTACGCGCGGCACGCCCACGAAGGCATGACGCTGGCGCTGGTGGACTCCGGGGCGGCCGCCTTCGAGTGCGCGGGGCGGAAGCACGTGGTGCCCTCCGGTTCGGCCTTCCTGATCCGATCGGGCGAGATCCACACCGGCCGGGGCGCCACCCCGGAGGGGTACCGGTACCGGGTGCTGTACCTCGCGCCCGACGCCCTGCGCGGGTTCGCGGGCGTCCACGAGTCCGCCGTCCGCTTCGGCAACGGGGTGGTGGAGGACCGGAGGTTGGCCCGTGCGCTCGCCCGGGCGCACGAGGTGCTCGCCGCCCCGGCCCCGTCCGCGCTCGCCCGGGACACGGCCCTGCTGCGGGTCGGCTCGGCCCTGACCGGGCGGGCGGCCGACGGTCTTCCCGGCCACGGCCACGGCCCCGGCGTCGGCCCCCTCTCCGTCCCCAGCCCCGGCCCGGGCCGGGGACGGCCGACGAGCGCGGTCCGGATCGCCCGTGACTATCTGCACGCCGCGCCGGAGACCGACATCCCGTTGCAGCGGCTGGCGGAGGTCAGCGGAGTGGGCGTGCACCACCTGGTCCGGTCGTTCTCGGCCACGATGGGCGTACCGCCGCACGCCTACCAGATCCAGCTGAGGGTCTGGCGGGCGCGCTCCTTGCTGACCGAGGGGCGGTCGCTCGCGGAGGTGGCCCAGACGGTCGGCTTCTACGACCAGGCCCACTTCACCCGGGTCTTCAAGCGCTACACCGGGGTGACGCCGGGGCAGTTCCTGCTCGCCCGCGAAGCCGCCGGCTGAGCCCGCCCCGTCCTGCCCGCCTGGCCCGGCCCGCCCCGTCGGGCGGGCCGGGCAGCAGTTCCTAGACCGCCGCCAGCCGGGAGACCGCCTCGCGGAGGAGCTCCGGCCGCTTGCAGAACGCGAACCTGGCCAGCCAGCGCGGCGCGCCCGGGGTCTGGTGGAAGGCGCTCACCGGCACCGCCACCACGCCCGCGAGCTCGGGCAGGCGGTGGCAGAACTCCAGGTCGTCCTCGAAGTTCCAGGAGCGGACGTCGGCCAGCACGAAGTACCCGCCCTCGGCTCGGAAGGTCCGCAGCCCGGCCTCCCCCAGCCCGGTCCGCAGCAGGTCCCGCCGTTCGCGCAGCCCGTCGCGCAGTGATCGCACCCACTCCTCGAACGCGGGGCCGGAGCGCAGGGTCTGCGCCACCGCGTACTGCAACGGCGTGCCGGAACCGAAGGTGAGGAACTGCTTCGCGCCGAGCAGCGGCCCGGTCAGCCGGGTCGGCCCGATCGCCCAACCGACCTTCCACCCGGTGGCGTTGAGGGTCTTGCCGGCGGAGGAGACGACCACCGTCCGGTCCCGCATCTCCGGCAGCGCGGCGATCGACCGGTGCGGGCGACCGTCGTACACCAAGTGCTCGTACACCTCGTCGGTCACCACGACCAGGTCGAACTCCCGGCAGACGGCCGCGATCTGTTCGAGTTCCGCGCCGGTGAAGGCCTTCCCGGTCGGATTGTGCGGGGAGTTGAGGAGCAGCATCCGTGCCGGGCGGGCCGCCGCGGCGGCCCGCAGCGCCTCGGCGTCCAGCGCGAATCCGTCGCCGTCCGGCACGAGCGGGACGGCGACCAACTCGGCGCCCGCCAGGGCGGCGACGGCCGCGTAGGAGTCGTAGCAGGGGTCGAAGGTGAGCAGCCGCTCCCCCGGCCCGCAGTAGGCCAGCACCGCCGCCGCGATGGCCTCGGTGGCGCCGGTGGTGACCACCACCTCCTCCGGGCCGTACCGCAGGCCGTGCCGCTCCTGGTGCTCCGCCAGGGCCTCACGCAGTTCGGGGAGGCCGGCCGCCGGCGGGTACTGGTTGCGACCGTCGTGCAGGGCCTCGGCCGCGTACTTCAGCAGCAGCTCGGGCCCGTCGGTGTCGGGGAAGCCCTGGCCGAGGTTGATCGCCCCGGTGCGCTGCGCGAGTTCCGTCATCGCGCTGAAGACGGAGGGGTGGAACGAGCGCACCCGGGCGGCCGGCCGCCACGCGTCGGACGTCGGGTCCGTGGTCATCAGGAGGTCTCCGAAGGGTCGGCGCTGCCGAGGAACCGGATCTTGGTGCCGGGGTCGAAGGGCGGCCGCGGCGGCAGGGCGGCCTCGGGGTCGGGCCGGCCGACGTAGAGCCAGCCGAGCAGCCGCTCGGTCGCCCCCACCCCCGCGCACGCCCGGACCTCGGGTGCGTCGATCACCGCCCCGGTCCGCCAGATCGCGCCCCATCCCCGGCTGTGGAGCAACAGGTGAAGAGTATTCACCAAGGTCGCGGCGGAGGCCAGTTGCTCCCATTCGGGGACCTTCGGGTGGTGCCGGTCGGGGCAGAAGACGATGGAGATCAGCATCGGCGCCCGGAACGGCTTCTCGCGGGCCCGGGCGGCCTGTTCCGGCGGTGCGACGGCGGCCAGCGCCTCGCCGAGCGCCTTGCGCTCCTCGCCCTGCAGGACGGTGAGCCGCCAGGGCTTCAGCCGGCCGTGGTCGGGCACGGTCGACGCGGCCCGGAGGAGTTCCAGGATCAGCTCCTCGGAGGGCGGCGGCCCGCCCAGCCGGTTGACGCTGCGCCTGGTCAGTACGGCGTTCATGACGTCCATCGGGGTTCCCGTCACCTCTCGGTCGGTCCGGACGACTGGACCGGTGCCCGGGTGGACATCGGCCAGAGTGTGGAGGACGGCCCGCTGCGCGGGATCGACTCGATCCGGCGGGTGGTCGGCCCGGGCGCGTCCGCCACCAGCACGAGGCCCGCGACGTCCGCGAAGCCCGCCCGGAAGTGGCTGCTGGACTTCACCCCGATGACCCGCTGGCGCTCCGGGACGATCCCGTGCAGCCGCAGGATCTCCGGGTCGAGGACCTGGCGCCGCTGGGAGGCGACGATCACCTCGGTGGCGCCGACGGTCACCCGTGCGCAGGTGCCGAAGTCGACCCGGTTGCCCTTGCGCATCGCCGTCCCGACGACCACGCCGTCGGTGATCGCCCGCACCGTGCCGACCGCCTCGACCGGGGGGCCGCTGGCCCAGCCGTGGCGCCCACCGAGCCGGAGCGGGACGGTGGCGCCGACGCCGGCCCGGACGGCGGCGGCGACGGTCGGCGGGTCCCACAGGGTGGCGAGGCAGGTCGGCTCGGGGACGGCCAGCAGTGCCCGGAGCAGATGGGTGCTGTCGCCGGGCGCGCCCAGCCCCGGGTTGTCCGTGGAGTCGCCGATGACGACGGTGCCCTCCTTCGACTCCAGGGCCGCCCGGACCGCCTCGGCCGGTTCCAGGAGGTCCAGGCGGAACAGCTCGCGGTGCTCCTCCAGCCAGCGGGCGAGCCGGGCGCAGCATTCCTCGGCCAGCCGGGCGTCGCCGTCGGTGACCACCACCACGCTGGCGGCGGCCTGCTCGGTGTCCGCGTAGGGGAACCCGTGGAAGGCGGTGCAGGAGAGCACGCCGGGGAGCCGCTCGACCTCCTTGGCCAGCTCCATCAGCCGGCTGCCCGGGAAGCCCTCGACGGTGGGGGAGGGCGGGAGTTGCAGGGGCACCCGCCGGAACCGGGCCACCGGGCGGATCTCGCCGCGGGCCGCGGCGATGGCGGACCGGGCGGCGAGTGCGGCGCGCTCGGCCGAGTCGGTGTGCGGATAGCGGTGGAAGCCGGTCACCACGTCCGCGAGGTCGACCAGTTCCCCGGCGACGTTGGCGTGCAGGTCCATGGTGACGGCGATGACCGCGTCGGGCAGCCGGGCGCGGACGGCCCGCAGCACGGCGAGGTCGAGCGAGCCGGTCGGGTGGACGACGCCGGCCCCGTGCAGGTCGAGCAGGACGATGCCGCAGTCACCCGCCTCCCGCACCGCGTCGACCAGTTCGGACTCCAGCTGCCGGTAGGTCTCCCCGGCGACCGCCGGCCCCGGTTCCGCGCGGGCGTGCAAGGCGGGGACGGCCTCGACCCCGGCCTCGGCGCAGGCCGCGAGGTAGCCGCCGGTCACGGCGGCGGTGCCGCTGAACTCGTCGAGCATGTCGCGGCCGCGGTGGCGGTCGAAGGCGTCGAGCCCGGCCGTCCCCAGGTACTCGACCATGAAGGTGCTCGACTCGTGCACCAGCCCGCCCACCACCGCCCGTAGCGGCGGCGCGCTCATCGTCCGGCCAGCCCGAGGGCGTTGTAGCCGTGCCGCGCGCGGGTCTCCCGCAGCGGGACGCCGTCCTCCAGGTCCGCCCGGATCAGCCGTTCCACCCGGGCCACCTCCAGCACCGTCTCCGCGGTGCGCTCCAGCACCGTGGCCGGCACCACCAGCGCGCCGGAGTCGTCGGCGACCACGATGTCGCCGGGGGAGACCGGGGTGCCGGCCACGACCACGCCCACCTGCACCGCTTCGAGCCGGACCCGGTGCTTGCCGGACTTCATGTACGCCGCGAGGCTCCAGAGCGAGTAGCCGAGGGCGCGGCTCTCGCCGACGTCGCGGCAGGCGCCGTCGATGACGGTGCCGGCCACGCCCCGGCGCAGCGCGACGGAGCTGAGGATGTCCCCCCAGACGGTGCAGTGGGTGCGGCCGCCGTTGGCGATCAGCACCACCGCGCCCTCGGGGACGTCGTCGACGAAGTCCCCGGCCGGTGCGGACCGCCCCGCCTCCACGGGCGCGTAGCGGAGGGTGTAGGCCGGGCCGGCCACGCTGCCGCTGCCGGAGACCCGGCGCAGGCCGGCCAGGCCGGTGCCGCCGTGGCCCAGCAGGTCGAGTGCGTCGCTCACCGCTCCGGTGCCGTGTTCGGCGAGGACCTGGACACTGGACGCCATTACCGCTCTCCTTTGGTCAGCTTCAGTTCGCGTTCGACCGCGAGCGTGCCCGTCGGCTCCACCCCGGTGCCGGCCCCGGGCAGCGGGCTCACCCAGCCGGGCCGCTCGAAGGCGAGCCGGGGCGCGGCTCCGTCGTCGTCGTAGTAGGTGTCGCTGGGGCCGACGTCGCTCGGCAGGGTCATGTTGGGCAGGGTGGCCAGCGCGAGGTTGGTCCACCGGCCGATCCCCTGGTCCCACTTGCCGCCGACGAAGGTGGGGATGCCCTCGGCGGCGCAGAAGTCGTGGATGCGGACCGACTCGCCGAGACCGCCCACCCGGCCGGTCTTGATGTTCGCCATCCGGTACGCCCCCAGCCGCGCCGCCTCCTGGGCCTCCCGTACCGAGTGCAGCTGTTCGTCCAGGCAGACGGCGGTGGAGAGGCGGTGCTGCAACTCGGCCGTGGCGTCCAGCAGGTGGCGGGGGAACGGCTGTTCCACCGCCAGCAGTCCGAACCCGTCCAGGGCGGTGAGCGCGTCGAGGTGGCTCTCGTCGTAGGCGGCGTTGGCGTCGGCGATCACCGGCAGTGCGGGGAAGGCGGCGTGGACCTCGCGGACCGGCTCGACGTCCCAGCCCGGGCGGATCTTCAGCCGGACCCGCCGGTACCCGGCCCGGACGTTGGCTTCGACGTTGCTCAGCAGTTCGTCGATGCTCGACTCGATGCCGGCGGTCGCGCCCACCGGCACCGGCCGCAGGGCGCCGCCCAGTTCCACGCTGAGCGGCCGGTCGTTGAGCCTGGCCCGGAGGTCCCACAGGGCGGTCTCCAGCGCGCCCTTGGCCTCCTCGTGCCCGTTGATCTCCCGCCACAGGTGCAGGCAGGTCAGCGGATCGCCCTCGCCGGCCGCCAGCAGCAGCGGGCCGAGGTACTCCTCGATGACGTACCAGGCCGTCACGATGGTTTCGTAGTTGTAGAAGGGCGTCTCCATGGCCGTGCACTCGGCGCGTCCGACCGCGCCCTCACCCTCCACCTCGACGATCAGCTTGGTCCAGGTCTCGTAGCGCTGCCAGCGGTTCTCGAACGGCCGGGTCAGCGGCGCGGTGACCAGTCGTAGGGTGATCGTGCTGATCTTCATGCTCGTCCTCTCATCGTCTCGTCCTCGCGCCCGCTGGTCCGCTGGTCCGCTGGTCCGCTCGGCTGCCGGCCCGCTCGCCATCTCGTCGGACCGTCATTCCGTCGGACCGTCATCCCGTCGGATCGGGCGGGGTCACGTGCACGGAGAGCTTCTGGCCGCCCTGGAAGACGTTGACCCGGGCGTTGAGGCTCGCCTTGGACCCGAGGAAGGCGACCTTCCCGTGGATCAGGTAGGTGTCCAGGCTGACCGGCATGGCCACCACGGGGACCGGCCCGTCGGTGCGGACCACCGGGTACGCGGTCGGCGGGACGAACTCCTGGACGATCCCGCCCCGCTCGGCCGCAGCGGCCAGGGTGGCCCGCCAGCCGGCCCGGGAGGCCGCGCGGCCGACCACGACCCCGTCGCCGCGAATGTCGTAGGGCTCCTTCAGCACGAAACGGTGCTGCTCCGCGAGCAGCCGCTCGTCCGGCTCGGAGCCGGGCCGCAGCGCGCGGCTCCAGGGCAGCAGCTCCTCGGCCGGCAGCCGCTCCCGGTCCTCGAACAGGTCCGCGAATTCCGGCTCTTGCAGAAAGGCCAGGGTGAGCTTGGACTCGGCGATGTACCGTGCGCCGAAGGAGTTGAGGTGGACCAGGTCGGTGTCGCGCAGGATCCGCACCCAGGTCCGGACCAGCTCCGGGTCCTCGTCGACCAGGGTGCCCCAGGCGACGGTGTTGATCTTGTTCCAGCACGCGTCGACCGGGCCGCCGCGCGCGTGGACGCGCCCGCCGACCACCCTCAGCTCCCGTGGGTCCGCGACGAACGCCTCCACCCCCGGGGCGCTGAAGAGTTCGGCCATCTCGCCGCTCTCCCGGTTGGCCCGGCCCCGCGGCTGGAGCACCGCGACCCGGACCTCCGCGGTTCGCCCCGAGCGGGCGGCCGGCAGGCCGGCCAGCAGGGCGTCCAGCAGTGCGCGGTCGTCCGGTGCGGTGCGGGCGTGGTGCTCCTGCCCGGGTACCCCGGCCTGCCGCAGCACGTCCCGGACGGCGGCGTGGATCCTGGGCGTGAACAGCGTCCCGGCGGGGGCGTCGGCGTTGTTCTCCAGGATCCTCAGCCGCTCGGTGCCCTGTTCCAGGTAGCCGTCGAGCCGGCACACGCCGATCCCCGGGCCGCGCTCGCCCTCGGCGTCGATCAACTCGACCGCCGCCCGGCTGAGCCGGTACCAGTCGCGGACCCGCTTCTCGCCGCGGTGGAGCAGGACGACCTTCTCCAGCAGCCGGACGTATTCCTCCAGGCGTCGGCCTGTCCGCTCGACGGCCTCGCCGCGCAGGTAGAGCGGGAGGGGCGAGAGCGGGAAGGCCCGGTTGCGGAAGGCCGGGGCCGTCCGCTGGGCCCGTTCGGTGAGTTCGGCCAGCCGGTCGCCCAGGCCGGTGAGGCGGGCGGCGGTGTCGAGGGCGGTGTGCCAGTCGATCAGGGCGCCGGGTTCGCTCGGGGCGCTGGGTTCGCTCGGGGCGCCGGGTTCGGTCGTGGTGCCGGGTTTCGTCGCCGGATCGGGGCCGCGGGTCGGCGGCGGTCCGCCGGGAAGGGCCTCAGTCGCGTCGGCCGCTGACACCGGCCACCTCCTGGGCGGGGGCCGGGCCGGCCGGTCGGCGGACGTCTTGGAAGTACTCGATGACGAGTCGGCGGGTGATCGGCTGCTTCTCGTGGAGACGGCACAGGTGGCCGTCGAAGGACGCGACGGGAGCGAACTCCAGGCCGGTACCACACAGGAACGCCTCGTCGGCGGACCAGGCCTGTTGTCGCGTCAGCTCCGTCTCCTCCACCGGGATGCCGAGCGTGGGCGCCGTCCGCAGCACCCAGGCCCGGGTGATGCTGGGGAGCACGTCCTCGGACAGCGCCGGCGTGTACAGCACGCCGTCCCGGACCAGGAAGAGTGCCGCGGTGGGCGCCTCGGCGAGCCGGCCGTGCCGGTTCACCAGGACGCAGCCGTCGAATCCCGCCTCCTTGGCCGCCAGCCACGCCAGCCGGGGGCCTGCGTAGTTGGCGATGTTCTTGGCGTGCGGGGGGTGCACGGCAGAGGAGCCGCGCTCCCGGTCGCTGATCTGCAGGGCCATCGAGCGGCCCTCGTTGAGCCAGCGCTTGCGGCCCATCGGGGAGGCGGTGACGCTCAGCCGGGGGAGCGCGGGCTCCCCCAGCTGACCGGCGTTCAGCGGTGTGGCCGCCACTCGCACGTAGGCGTCCTGCCTGATGTCGTTCCGTTCCGCCAGTTCGGTGATGATGTCCGGCAGGGCGGAGAGTCCGGGGTCCGGGAAGCGCATCGCCTGCAGCGAACGCCCCATCCGGTCCAGGTGCTCCGCCAGCAGGAACGCTCTGGCACGTCCTCCGTCGAGTGGTGCGTAGAGCCGGATGCCCTCGAACACCGACAGTCCGTAGCGCATGGCCAGACTGCCGATCGGGACGACGGCTTCGGCGGAACTCACCCAGCGGTCCTGGAAGAAGACGTGCGGGTAGACGGTCACGTGGTCATCCGATCGTTCTCCGGTTTCTTTGAGACGCGCGCTCCCGCGCGGTGCTGCCGGTCCTCGCGGGGCCTACGGCGCCCTCATCCGGCCGATGACCACTCGCTGACGACTGCCCCGTGATCCCGTGGCCGGCGGCCGAGGGAATGACGCGGCGGCAAGTGCCGCCGCCTGCACGGGATGTGGCCGACGACTACGCGGAGTAGACGAAGACCGGCTCGGTGGGGTCGTAGCCCTCGCGCAGGATCGCGTCGAAGTGGCGGTGGCGCAGTTCGATCGCCTGGCGCAGGCTGGCCTTCGCGTCCTCCTGTCGCTGCGGCGTGTCGCAGTAGCGGACGAGCAGCTGGCGCAGCGGCTCGGTGTGCTCGTCCTCCAGCTCGCTGACGCCGGACTGGTCGGCGTCACCGGAGGCGTGGTGGACGAAGAACTCGTAGCCCCAGTCGGGAAGCTGGTAGGCGTCCCGCATGACGGCCATCATGCTGTGGCCGGCCCGGTTGGTGATCGGCGGCTGACCCTCCATCAGCATCAGTACGGAGGTGGCGCCCACGGTGAAGTGGACGTTGGTGTTGTTGCACGCGTTCTTGTTGTGCTCGACGATCGCCACGGTCTCCGGGAACGGCGTGACGCCCGGCAGCGACTCCGGTGCGACGCCCACCGCGCGGCCGAAGTCCTCGAAGGTGTCGACGTGACGCTTGGAGTCGGTCAGACCGCCGGTCTCCTCCTCGTAGGCGTTCTCGATGAAGGAACGGCGCAGCTCCAGGTCGTCGGCGCGGTGCCCGACGCCCATCAGGTTACGGGTCCACCAGCTCTTGATGGGCCAGCGCTGCGCCACGAAGGTCTGCAGCAGTCGCTCGGTCGCCTTGCCGTCGAGAATGAGCTGGTAGAGCGGGCTCGTCATCTTGGACCGCTCGGCGATGATCGCCTCGATCTCCTCGATGAAGGTGTCGGATGACATCTTGCTCTCCTTGATCGGTGTCAACGGGTGGACGTGGTGCCGTCGATCAGCGCGAGCAGCCCTTCAGGGCTCTCCCGCGTGATCTCCTCCAGGGCGTCGAGATTGAGGTCGAGGAGGCCACTGGCGACGGACTCGAACTGGGCCCGGAGATCCGCCCCCTTCCACGGGGCCAGCAGGTCGGCGGAGGTCTCCACGAGCGGGGACACCACGAGGTCCTGCCCGCGGTGTGCGCGCAGGTACGAGGCGACCAGCTCCAGCGCCAGGTTTCCGCCCCCCTTGCCCATGCCGGCGAGGGAGGCGTCGACGTACGTGAATCCTTCGCGCATCGCGGCGAGCGCGTTGGAGAACCCCATGCTGATGCCGTCGTGGGGGTGGAAGCCGAGTGTGAGGCCGCTCTCGTGCTGGACCTTCGCGGCGAGCCTGGCCACGTCCTCCGGGAACAGGCTCCCGTTGGAGTCGGCCAGGTAGAAGATGTCGGCGTCCAGCGCCGCGGCGGCGGCCGCCGCGGCCAGGACGGTCTCGTCCTCCAACTCGCTGACCCGGATCACGTTGACGGCGAACTCCAGGCCCGCTTCGTGCGCCGCCGCGACGTACGGGGCGAGGCGTTCCACCCGGTCCGGTCTGGTGGGCACCCGGACCAGGCGCACACCGTGGTCGGCGAGCCGGGCCAGGTCCTTCGGCTCGGTGTCCTTGACGTGGGCCATCACCGTGACCCCGGTCGATCCGGCCACCTCCTGGAGACCGTCCAGGTAGTGGGGCGGGCAGGAGGCCGCCGGCGCCTCGGCCCCGTCGACGCGGTGGCGACGGGGGCGGAGGTAGCCGACCTCCGTGAACGGGATGCGGGCGCTCGCGCAGGTCCGTACGACCCGCACGGCCTGCTCGATGGTCCACGAGTGTTGATTGACGTAGCCCCCGTCACGAAGCGTGACATCGAGGAGCGTTGTCCTATCGGGTTGCTTCATCACTCTCCCCAGGCATATCCGAGATGGTGCTCTGTGCGCGGGAGTGGTGGAACAGCGGGGGTTGCCCTAGATCAACGATCAAAATAACCCTACGTTGATCGTGCTCGACAGAACAAGGATCAATCGAACGTTGGCCGAAGCTCGCGGGCCGATCATTTGTGCACCGCTGGTCCCGGAAATGTCACGGACGACTGGGCACAGGTGTGCGAGGAGTGCCGGGGCTGGGCGCCTCGGGGGGAGAAGTGCGAAGTCAGAGCGGTGTGGCCGGTGCCGGCCAGGGGCTTGGGTGAATGTGTCCGGGTCAGCCTGCGGTTGGCGGTCATCGAGTTCTGCTCGATTTTCTCCAATGATTTGGAAGATTGCTCGTGGGAATTTTGAGTCGACTACTTCTCGCCACCTGCGGTCAACTGGAGAGTAGGGTTACGCTATTTTACTCGCGTTTAATCCGCGCGTAATTTCTCTTCACAATCGCCGCGATCGGGCGCCGGAATGGCGGCTGATGACTGACAGCTGACGGATGACAGATTTCAATATCTGTCATCTGTCATCCGTCAGCTGTCAGCTGTCAGTCGCCCGTCGGGTCGTGGGCCGGGTGAGGCGCTCCGTCCGGCAGGCGAGTTCGGTCAGCCGCTGTGTCCAGTCGGCGTCGTCCTGCGGGAGGCCAGCGGGTCCGCGTTCCACCACGCGCAGTCGGGTGTGGCCGCCGGGCTCCGGGGTGAGGGTGAACTCGATCAGGGTGGCGGGCTCGTCCGGCGTCCTGCGGAGGGTGAGGGTGGCCGGCGGCTCGGCCTGTTCGATCCGGGTGGCCGGGAACTCCGTCCGGGTGAGGACCTCCCAGACCCGCTCGCGGGCTGCCGCGATGACGATCTCACGCTCGATCCTGTCGGCGACCATGCGCTGAACCTCCTCGATTCGTTGCCCGAGGGTCCCATGCCGTCCACGCCATGTGCAACTCGTCGGTTGCACATGGCGTGGGCCGTCCCGCTCCCGGACGTCAGACCTCGTAGCGGCGGAGGGAGCGCAGTCCGCCGTACGCGGCCGCCCCGGCCCAGAGCGCCATGATCAGCAGGCCGGTCCAGTGCCCGAAGTGGATCGCCGGGTCGGGCTGGGTGCGCATTGCGTACAGCCCGGCCCGGTCGGGGAGGAACTGTCCCGCCTCGCGGACCCCGGGGATCGCCGCCAGCAGGGTCGTGCCGAGGAACAGCATCGGGGTCAGCAGGCCGAGCGCCGCGCTGAAGTTGCGCAGCACGGCCGTCAGTCCGAGGCAGAGCACGACCAGCAGCGGGTGGTAGAGCACGGCGGCGAGGAAGCTCCGGCCGAGGCCGGGAGTCGACAGGTCCAGTCCGACCGTGCCGGCGACCGCCAGGGCGGAGCCGGCCGTGGAGACCACCCCCGTCAGCAGTCCCAGCCCGGCGCCCAGCGCGAGCTTGGCCGCGTAGAGCCGGCCGCGGTGCGGGACGGCGGTCAGCGAGACGCCGATCATGCGGGTGTTGAACTCCTGCCCGACCAGGAGGATCCCGAGGGCCGCCACCGCGACGTGGCCGAACAGCAGGCCGTAGTAGAGGCCGTCGGCCGGATCCTCGCCCAGCGAGTGGTCGACCTTCCCGTAGGCGGCGTTGACGGCGGCGGTGATCCCCACGGTCAGGACGACGGCGCAGACCGGGGCGATCCACTGGGAGCGCAGGGTGGCGAACTTGAGCCACTCGGAGCGGAGGGCGGCGGGCACCGCGCGGGTCGCGCGGGTCTTCCCGGCCGGGGCGAGCACGGCGCTCATGCCGCCACCGCCCGGTACTCGACGCTGTCGGTGGTCATCCGCATGAAGGCCTCCTCCAATGAGTCCTGCTGGACGGCGATCTCGTACAGCACCACGCCGTTGGCGGCCGCCAGGGCGGCGATCCGCTCCGGTTCCGCGCCGCTGACCTCCCAGGCGCCGTCGGGCAGCGGTTCGGCGGCCAGGCCGGAACCGCGCAGCAGGGCGTCCAGCCTGGCCGGGTCGACCGCGCGGACCCGGACCCGGGTGCGGCCGTGCCGGTCGATGAACTCCCGGGTCGCGGAGTCCGCCAGCAGCCGGCCCCGGCCGATCACCACCAGGTGGTCCGCGGTCAGCGCCATCTCCGTCATCAGGTGCGAGGAGACCAGCACCGCGCGCCCCTGCGTGGCCAACTCCCGCAGCAGGGTGCGGATCCAGCGGATGCCCTCCGGGTCGAGGCCGTTCACCGGCTCGTCGAGCATCAGCACCGGCGGGTCGCCGAGCAGGGCGGCGGCCACGCCGAGGCGCTGGCGCATGCCGAGCGAGTAGCCGCGGATCCGCCGCCCAGCGGCGTCCGCCAATCCGACCTGGCCGAGCACCTCGTCCACCCGGCGCTCCGGTAGGCCGTTGCTCGCCGCCAGCCAGCGCAGGTGGCCGCGCGCCGTGCGGCCGCCGTGCAGGGCGTGCGCGTCGAGCAGCGCGCCCACCTGCCGCAGCGGGGAGTCGAGTTCGGCGTACCGGCGACCGTTCACGAGGGCGCGGCCGGCGGTGGGCCGGTCGAGGTCGAGGATCAGCCGCATGGTGGTGCTCTTCCCGGCGCCGTTCGGGCCGAGGAAGCCGGTCACCACCCCGGGGCGGACCTCGAAGTCGAGCCCGTCCACCACCCGCACCCCGCCGTACTCCTTGCTGAGGCCCTCAACCTTGATCACGTCCGTCCCTCCTGGTTCCCGTGCGTCGTCGCTCTGTTGCCGGTGCCGGTGCCGGTGCCGGTGCCGGTATCGGTACCGATGCCGGTGTCGGTGCTGTGCCGGTGTTCCGGTCCTTCCGACGTCCTCCATCAGACCGGAGCCGGCCCGTCCGGCGGATCCCGCCCGGGAGGGGACCCGACTCCCTCCCGGGGGGGAGGCCGGCCACGGCGCTGACCTGGCAGGATGGCGCGATGCCCCGGATAATCGCGCCCCTGCTGAGCGCCGCCACCTACGCGCGGTGGCTGCACCTCCTGATCGGATGGGTCTTCGTCGGCGTCGTCCTGATGGTCTATCCGGGCACCTACCGGTGGGACCTCGGCGAGGTGCTGGTCCGGGCGGTACCGACGGACGTCGCGCTGCTGGTGCTCGTGGCGCTGCTGCCCGCGATGCGCCGGGCGGAGGGCGTGCAGGCGCGGCTGCTGCTCGTCCCCGACCGCGAGCAGGACATCGCCGCCGAGCCCGCCCGCGGCTGGTCCGACCGGTGGCGCACCGCGCTCTGGCTGGTCGGCCGGGCGGCCCTCGGCACGGTCGTCGGCGTCGCCTCGATCCTGGTGCCGGCCACCGCCGTGGAGCTCGTACTCGGCCGGACCCCCGAACTGTTCGGGTGGCGCCCGCCCGCCACCGACGGGCAGACCTGGTACCCGCTGCTGGCGCCGGTGCTGCTGTTCGCGCTCGGCTGGCTGGCCGTCTGGGCCGGTCGGCTCCAACTGGAGATGGCGGTGCGGCTGTTGGGGCCGTCCCCGGCCGAGCGGCTGGCCGCCGCAGAACTGCGCGCCGAACGCCTGCTGGAGCGCAACCTGTTGGCCCGCGAACTGCACGACTCCATCGGCCACGCGCTGACGGTGACGGTCCTTCAGGCGGGCGCCGCGCGGGCGGTGGGCGACCCGGCGTTCGTCGCCAGGGCGCTCGAAGTCATCGAGGAGACCGGCCGGCAGGCGATGGACGACCTGGAACGCACCCTCGCCCTGCTCCGCGACACCGGCGGCCCGGACACCGCGCCCACCGGCACGGCAGGCGGCGTGGACGGCCCCGACGCGCGGGAGCGGCCCGGGATCGAGCAGCTGCCCACCCTGTTCGACACCGCCCGGGCGGCCGGCAGCCCCGTCGAGGCCCGGGTCGACGTCCCGGCCGGGACGCTGCCCGGGGTGCTCTCCCGCGAGGCCTACCGGATCGTCCAGGAGGGCGTCACCAACGCCCTCAAGTACGCGCCCGGCGAACCGATCGGCATCCGGATCGCGGTCCGCGAGGGCCGGTTGGAGCTGCGCTGCGCCACCGCGCTCGGTCCGGCGCCGGGGGCGTCCGGGACGGGGTCCGGCGCGTCCGCACGTGGCGCCGGTGCAGGTACCCGAACCGTGACCGGGGCCGGCACGCGTCTCGGCGCATCGCGCCGAGGCGGCAAGGGACTTCGCGGCATCCGCGAACGGGCCGTGCTGCTCGGCGGCGAGGCCACGGCGGGCGCCGAGTCCGGCGAATGGGTGCTGGCCGTCCGGGTGCCCCTACGCTTGGGCGCGTGATGATCGACATTCTGCTGGCCGACGACGAGGAACTGGTCCGGGCCGGACTGCGGGCCGTCCTGGAGGCGCAGGGCGACCTGCGGGTGGTCGGCGAGGCGTCCGACGGCGCCGAGGCGGTCGCGCTGGCCCGTCGGCTGCGCCCGCACGTGGTGCTGATGGACGTCCGGATGCCCGGGACGGACGGCCTCGCCGCCACCCGCGAACTCGTCCGGGACGCCGCCGCCCCCGGCGGGTACGCGCCGAAGATCGTGGTCGTCACCACCTTCGAGATCGACGACTACGTCTACCAGGCCCTGCGCGCCGGGGCCGACGGCTTCCTGCTCAAGCGCACCCGGCCCGCCGAGATCGCCCAGGCGGTCCGGCTGGTGGCGGCCGGGGAGTCGCTGCTCTTCCCCGCCCAGATCCGCCGCCTCGCGGCCGGTCAGGCCAACCCGGCGGCGCGCGAGACGATGGCCCGGGCCGCGCTGACCGAGCGCGAGGCCGAGGTACTGCGCCTGGTGGCGCGCGGGCTGACCAACGGCGAGATCGCCGAGCAGCTGTTCCTCGGCGTGCAGACGGTGAAGACGCACGTCAGCAGCGTGCTGGCGAAGCTCGGCGCGCGGGACCGCACCCAGGCGGTGATCGCCGCGTACGAGTCCGGCTTCGTGGCGCCGACCGAGTAGCGTCCGCCGAGTGGGGCGATGCCGAGTGCCGCCCGCCGAGTAGCGCCGATGCCGGTGCGAGGTCGATGACCGGCGGGGCGGGGCGGGGCTCAGGCCGGGTAGGCGTGTGTCTGGGCGGCCTTGACCGCCGCCCAGACGGTCGAGCCGGGCGCGAGGCGGAGTTCGGCGGCCGCGGCCGGGGTCAGGTCGGCGGCCATCGGGACGGCGCCCGCCAGGTCGGCCCGGACCTGGTCGCCGTGCAGGTCCAGGCCGTTGACCGTCAGCTCCCAGACGTTGCGCGCGCTGCCCTGCGGCCGCTCGCCGTGCAGGGTGACCGCGGCCGGTGGGAAGGCGACGAACGCCGGGCCGGACAGCTCCTCGCTGGTGGCCAGCACGGCCCCGTCCGGCAGGGTGACCCGGTGTCCGTCGGCCGTGCCCCGGTACAGGTTGAGTCCGACCAGCCGGGCGATGTAGTCGGTCCGCGGGCGCCGGGCGATCTCGGCCGGTCCGCCGGACTGCACCTCGCGTCCGTGCTCGATCACCACCAGCCGGTCCGCGAGCACCATCGCGTCCAGCGGGTCGTGCGTCACGAGCACCGCGACCGCCTCGAACTCGGCCAGATGCCGGCGTAGTTGGGCCCGGACGTCGAGCCTGGTGCGGGCGTCCAGGGCGGCCAGCGGCTCGTCCAGCAGCAGCAGTCGCGGGCGGACGGCCAGCGCGCGGGCCAGCGCCACCCGTTGGGCCTGGCCGCCGGAGAGCCGGGCCGGACGGGCGTCGGCGTGGTCGGCGAGGTCCATCCGCGCCAGCCAGGCGGCGGCCTCGGCCCGCGCCTCGCGCTTGGGGCGACCCTGGCAGCGCGGGCCGAAGGCGACGTTGTCCAGCGCGCTGAGGTGCGGGAAGAGCAGGTAGTCCTGGAAGACCACGCCGACCGGGCGTTCCTCGGCGGGGGTGTGCAGCCGCCGGGCCGGGTCCTCCAGCACGTGCCCGTCCAGGCGCAGGTGGCCGTCGGTGAGCGGGAGCAGGCCGGCCAGCGCGCGCAGGGCGGTGGACTTGCCGGCGCCGTTCGGGCCGAGCAGCGCGACCACCTCGCCGGGGGCGGCGGCGAGCGCGAGGTCCAGGCTGAAGGCGGCGCGGTCGACGCGCAGCCGGGCGTCCAGGCCGGGCCGGCCGGGATCGCCCGCCCGGTCGGTGGCGGAGGTGGTGGCGGGGGTCATCGCAGCGGCGTCCCGAGGAGGGGGCCCGGAGCGCGCTCCGGGCGGCGCGGGCGGGTGGAGGGGCAGCCGGTGGCCCCGGACGCCACGGACGCTACGCATGTCACGGACGCCGGGAACGGCGGGGACGGCGTCACGGCGTGGACAGCCAGCGGTCGCGCAGTCCGGCCAGGACCGCGACGGACACCACCAGCAGCACCAGCGAGAGCGCGATCGCCGCCTGCGGATCCGACTCCATCGCGAGGTAGACGGCGAGCGGCATGGTCTGGGTGCGGCCGGGGAAGTTGCCCGCGAAGGTGATCGTCGCCCCGAACTCGCCGAGCGCCCGGGCCCAGGCCAGCACCGCGCCGGCGCCGATCCCCGGGGCGATCAGCGGCAGGGTCACCCGGCGGAAGGTGGTCAGCCGGGACGCGCCGAGCGTGGCGGCCGCCTCCTCGTAGCGCGGGTCGGCGGCGCGCAGCGCGCCCTCGACGCTGATCACCAGGAAGGGCATCGCGACGAACGCCTCCGCGATCACCACGCCGGTGGTGGTGAACGGCAGGGTGAGCCCGAAGGCGGAGTCCAGCCAGGAGCCGACGATGCCGCGCCGGCCGAGCACCAGCAGCAGCGCCACGCCGCCGACCACCGGCGGCAGCACCAGCGGCAGCGTGACCAGGGCCCGGACCAGCCGCCGGCCGGGCAGCTCGGTCCGGGCCAGCAGCCAGGCCAGCGGCACCCCCAGCACCAGCGACACCCCCGTCGCCGCCGTGGCGGACACCAGGGACAGCCGCAGCGCCTCCCACACCTGCGGGCTGGTGAGCTGCTCCGAGAGCGAACTCCAGGGCGCCCGGATCAGCAGCCCGACGAGCGGGAGGATCAGGAAGGCCAGGCCGAGCAGCGCCGGGAGCAGCAGGGCGACCGGCACCCGGTGCGCCCGCCGCCGCCCACGGCGCGGCTTGCCGGACGGCCCGCCGGAGGGCCCTTCGGCGGACCAGCCGCCGGGCCCGCCGTCGGGTCCGCCGGGCGTGCCTCCGGTGGGGGAGGGGCGGGTGGTGCGACGGATCACGGCGCCTGGAAGCCCGCCGCGGTCAGCACCTGCTGGGCCTCGGGCGACTGGATGTAGGCGACGAAGGCGGCGGCGCCGTCCTTGTTCGGCGCCTTGGCCAGCGCGGCGATCGGGTAGTCGTTCACGGCCTTGGCGGCCTCGGGGAAGTCCACGCCGTCGATCTTCGCAGCATCGGCCTTCACATCGGTGCGGTACACCAGCGACGCGTCGACCTCACCGAGCTCCACCTTGGTCAGCGCGCCCTTGACGTCCTGCTCCAGGGTGACCGGGGTGAGGTTCACGTTGGCGGCCTTGAGGGCGGTCAGCGCGGCGGCGCCGCAGGGGACCTCCTTCGCGCAGAGCGCCACCTTCACCCCGGGCGCGGCCAGGTCGGCCAGGCCGGCGACGTGCTTGGGGTTGCCCTTGGGCACGGCGATGGCGAGCGTGTTGCGGACGAAGGTCTTCGGCTCGCCGGCGGCGCCGCCCGCGTCGGTGACGGTCTTCATCGTGGCCGGGCTGGCGGCGGCGAAGACGTCGGCCGGGGCGCCGGAGTTGATGCTGGTGGCGAGGGCGGAGCTGCCGCCGAAGTTGAAGGTGACCTTGGCGCCCGGGTTGGCGGCCTCGAACTTCTTGCCGAGCTCGGTGAAGCTCTCCTTGAGCGAGGCGGCGGCGAAGACGGTGATCGCGCCGGAGGCCTTCGGAGCGCCGGCCGACGTGCCCGCGGTCGGGGCGGTGCCGTTGCCGGCGGTGGCGGTGCTCTTCGGCGCGTCGCCGTCGCCGCCGCTGCCACAGGCGGTCGCCCCGAGGGCGAGGACGAGGGCCGCCGTGGCGGCGACCGTGAGTCTGCGGATGGTCATTCCTTCGGTTCCCCTCCTGGGCGCGCCGGAAGGGGCGCGGGGTGAAAGCCGCAGGTGCGGCCGTTACGCCGATCATAGTGCCGCAGATGCGGGCGGAGAATCGCCTGTCTCATCGCACAGGCGAGGGGTGCTGCGGGTGGCGGGGTGACTGTCGGAAGGCGCAAACGGCCGGGCGTGGCGGCGGCTGTCGCCCTTCTCCGCTGATTACCCGTCAGTTACGTTGGAGGGAGCGCCACGAGGACGCCATCGAGGACGCCACCGAGGATGCCATCGAGGACATCGCCGAGGACATCGCCAAGGATGGGGATACGCCGATGACCACCGCCGACGCCGGCTCCGACGACACCGCCGCTCCCACCACTGCCGCCGCCACCGCCGCCCCTGCCACCCCCGCCGCCCCTGCCACCACCGCCACCGCCGTCGCCCGGGTGCCCGGGCCGCCCGGACACCCGCTGGTCGGGTCGCTGTTCGACCTGACCCGGCGGCCGCTCAAGACCTACCTCGCCGCCCGCCGTGAGTACGGCGACGTCGTCCGGTTCACCGCCGGCCCGCCCGGGCTGCGCGCCGAGTTCTTCATGGTGTTCTCCCCGGAGGGCGCGCACCAGGTGCTGGGCACCGAGGCGGCCAACTTCCGCAAGGAGAACAACTTCTACGCCGAGCTGCGGACCACCGTCGGCAACGGGCTGCTGACCAGCCAGGACGCCGAGTACCTGCGCCAGCGCCGGCTGATCCAGCCGCTGTTCACCCGCCGCCGGGTGGACGGCTACGTGAACGCCATCGCCCTGGAGAGCGCGGCGCTCGCCGAACGGTGGCGGGCGGTGCCGGACGGGGTGGTCGACGCCTCGCAGGAGATGTCGCGGTTCGCGCTGCGCACGGTCTCCCGGATCCTGTTCGGGACGGACGTCGAGGCGGCGGTGGAGGTGGTGGGCCGCTGCTTCCCGGTGCTCAGCCAGTACGTGCTCGACCGCGGCTTCGCGCCCGTCCTGCTGCCCCGCTCCTGGCCGACGGCCGCCAACCGGCGCGGTGCCGCGGCGCGGCGCGAGCTGTACGAGGTGTGCGACGGGATCATCGCCGAACGGGCGGTGCGGGCCACCCGGGGCGACGGGGGTGGCGGGGGCGAGGGGGCCGGCCGGGCGGACGGGCCGGTTTCGGACGACCTGCTGGAGCTGCTCACCCGGGCCCGGGGCGAGGACGGCGAACGGCTCGATCCGGCCGAACTCCGGGACCAGGTACTGGTCTTCCTGCTCGCCGGACACGAGACCACGGCGACCTCGATGGCCTTCGCGCTGCACCTGCTCGCCAAGCACCCGCAGGAGCGGCGCCTGGCGCGGGAGGAGGCCGACGCGGTGCTGGCCGGGCGGGAGCCGACGGCCGCCGACCTGGACGCGCTGCCGTACCTCACCCGGGTGCTGAAGGAGGCGATGCGGCTCTACCCGGCGGCCACCCAGGTGGGGCGGCGCGTGGTGGCCGAGACGGTGATCGGCGGGTACCGGATCCCGGCGGGCGCGCAGGTGATCGTGGCGCCGTGGGTCGCCCACCGGCACCCGGACCACTGGGAGGAGCCGGACCGGTTCGACCCGGACCGCTTCCTGCCCGAGCGGGAGAAGGAGCGGCACCGCTTCGCCTGGTACCCGTTCGGCGCCGGGCCGCGCGCCTGCATCGGGCAGCACTTCTCGATGCTGGAGTCGGTGCTGTCGCTGGGCGTGCTGCTGCGGGAGTTCGACGTCGACGTGATCGACCGTGGGGTGCGGCTGGGGCAGGGGATCACGCTGGAGGTGAACAGTCCGATGCGGATCCGGCTGACGTCGCGGGGGTGACGGCTGACAGTCGACGGCTGACAACTGACAGATAACAGATGACAGCTGACGGATTTCAGATATCAGATTCTGTCAGCCCAACTCCGTCCGCCCGGCGCACCGGCCGGGCGGCACAGGACCGGTCCATTCGAACACAGCACCCTTCCGCTGCGCGCAGCTTTTCACATCTTCGCGGAACCAATTCCGGCCCGCCGATAGCGTCCCACGCACCCCAGGCCGGAAGCGCACGTGCGGCTGGCATATGACAAGGCGGTCGACCCCGATCCGGGCCGGCCGCTCGGTCCGCCACCGCCCGGAGTCCGCCCGGCCCAGGGTGCCCGGGCGCAGCCTGAACCGCCCCGGGCCCGACCGGTCGACCGGAGGTCCCATGGGCACCATGAACCACTTCAGCTTCGGCTGGCTGACGCCCGCGCTCTCGTACGTCATGGCGTGCGCGGGCGCCGCGCTGGGCCTGCGGTGCATGCTGCGGGCCCTCGCCGCGTCCGGGGCCTCCCGCCGGAACTGGCTGCTCACCGCAGCCGCCGCGATCGGCTCCGGCATCTGGACGATGCACTTCGTGGCGATGTTCGGCTTCGCCGTCGACGGCACCGAACTCCGCTACGACGTCGGACTCACCGTACTCAGCCTGCTGGTGGCCGTCCTGGTGACCGGCCTCGGACTGGCCGCGGTCGCCCACGGGCGCCACCGCGGCCTCGCCCTGCTGGCCGGCGGCCTCACCACCGGACTCGGCGTCGCGGCCATGCACTACCTCGGCATGGCCGCCATGCGGCTGCACGGCGGACTGCGCTACGACGCCGCGACGGTGGCGCTCTCGGTGCTCATCGCGGTCGGCGCCGCCACCGCCGCGCTCTGGGCCGCCGTCACCATCCGCAACGTCTACGCGGCCGTCGGCGCGTCCCTGGTCATGGGCCTCGCGGTGAGCTGTATGCACTACACCGGCATGGCCGCGATCCACGTCCACCTGGAACCGGCCCGCACCGGGCTCGGCGGGGCCAACCCGATGGAGTTCGTCTTCCCGCTGGCCGTCGGCCTCGGCTCCTTCCTCTTCCTCACCTCGGCCTTCGTCGCGCTCTCCCCGACCGCCCAGGAACGAGCGGCCTACCGGGAGGCCGGTGAGTTCGCCATCGAGGACTTCGCGACCGTCCACCCCCGGACCCGGTCGTCGGCCGACCGGCCCGACCCTAAGGACCGGCACGACCGCGCCGCCTGACCGCCCGGCTCGCGGGCGCCCTCACCGACGAGCAGGGGCGAGAGTTCGCCGGCGCCGTGTTCGCCCGCCGGGAGTTCGAACGGGACCGGCCGTCGACCTGCGTCCGGCCGACCGGGACGCGCTGCTCGCGGTCACCACCGGCCAGGACCACCGGGACCTCGCCGCGTACGAGGACCGGATCCGCGCCGCCGGCGGCCGGACGGCGGCCGCCACCGCCCCGACGGAAGGGGTGCCGCCCCGCGCCGGACGGCACCCCTGATCAGGCCGTACGGTCAGCCGCGGCTCTGGAACACGATCCGGGTCCAGCTGGAGCCCGGGCAGTTGCCCCAGACCGCCCACGGCTCGGGCCGGGCGCCGATCCACAGGCCGGTGCTGGAGGTGCCGTTGGCGCAGTAGGTGATGGTGCGCAGCTCGCCGGAGTAGATCCGGCAGTTGCCCTCCCAGCGCCAGCCGTAGTCGGCGGTGATGACGCAGCGGTAGGAGGCGGTGATCGCGACGGGGGTGGTGGCGGCCTGCTTGGCGGTGATCACGGTCGTTCCGGCGGCGGCACCGGTCGGGAGGGTGACGGCGGCGGCCGGGAGGGTGGTGGTGCCGAGCACGCCGAGGGTGGCGGCGGCCACCATGCCGAGCTTGGCGATGTTCCGGGTGATGCATCCGGTCATTGGCGTTTTCTCCTCGCTCCTGGGGTACGTCCCCGGACGGTCGGCGGGTCGGCGGGGGATCCCGGAATGCCCCGGGATTCCCAATTCCCTTGCGCCGCGCGGTCGGTGACGTATTGCACACGAATGAGTGCACACGGTGGGATGACGAACTATGATGTGATCTGCGTCACAGGCCGGTTGGTCCGGCGTTCGCCAACCAGGCCTTCGGGGTGCCGATTTCCGAGGGGGCGGCATGGAGTCAACGGCGGGCTGTCAGGGCGGAGGAGGAGCGGATCTCCGTTCCGGGGCCGAATCGGCGGAATTCGACCGGGTGTTCACGGAATTGCTGCCGAGGCTCCATCGGGCGGCCGCGCTGCTGCTCGGAAATGCGTTCGGTGCGGGGGATGTCGTGCATGAGGCCTATCTCCGCATCGCCCGGCGTCCCGACCGCTTTCTCGGCCATCCGCAGCCCTATGCGTACGCGTTCACCACGATGGCCAACATCGTCCGCGACGAGTGGCGCCGCGACCGGCGCCGCGTGCTCCGGCCGGAGCCCGGCGCGGCGGCCGAGCGCGCCGGGACGGCCGACTGCGCGGGCGCGGCCGCGGCGGCCGGGGGCGTGCGGGGCGCCCGGGCCGTCCGGGGCGGGGGCGCCGATCCGGCGGGCGGCGGCGTGGACGAGCTGCAGGCGCACTGGGAGGTGGTCCGGCTGTTGCGCTGTCTGACGGTCAAGCAGGCCCGGGCGGTGGCGCTGGTCGACCTCGACGGGTACAGCATGGAGGAGGCCGCCGAGCTGCTCGGCGTGCACCGCTCCACGCTGGCGGTGACCCGGCGGCGGGCCCTGGTCCGGCTGCGGGCCGTCCTCGAACGGGAGCGCGAGGCGGGGGCCGGGTCGCCGGGCGGGCAGCCGGGTGGCCGCTCGGCCGGGACGCCCGGCGGCGGGGCCGACGCACCGAACTGACGGCAAGTCAGCTTCCGTGCCGCCCCGGCCCGTACGCTGAAAATCGTGATCACGTACGAGGAGCACCGGCTCCGTTCCCTGGCCGACGAGGGCCGCTGGATCGAACTGCTGGGCGCCTACCGGCAGGCCCGGGCGGCCGCCGTGGCGCTGGACGCCGCAGCCCTGGACGCCGCAGCCCTGGACACCGCAGCCCTGGACGCCGCTCCGTCGGGCGTCGCACCGCTGGCGGCCATGGCCCGGGCGGTCGCCGCATGGCGTCGGCCGGGGCTCGACAGGTCGGGACGCGACAAGCCGGGACGCGACAGGCCGGGGCTCGATGGGTGGTCGGGGCGCGCTGGGCGCCTACCGGCAGGCCCGGGCGGCCGCCGTGGCGCTGGACGCCGCAGCCCTGGACGCCGCAGCCCTGGACACCGCAGCCCTGGACGCCG
>NZ_JBFBDO010000042.1:0-61422 GCF_040683335.1 Kitasatospora sp. NPDC093806 | reverse complement strand
ACTTCTGGTCGCCCAGTACTTCGCCGCGTCCTGCGGGGGCGCCCCGTTGTCGATCATCAAGGAGTACATCGAGAACCAGAAGCGACCGGGGTAGCACTCCGCGCTACCTCCCGCAACGAACTCCGGCGCTCCGCGCCTCCGCACCAAGGATGCGATTCCTCCCGGGCCTGAAGGCCCGGGGATCCTCGCAAGATCATGCTGACGTCAATATATGATACGACTGTTTCAATAACGGGAGGGGACAGTCATGGACGCACTCGATCAGGCACACAATCAGGCACCCGTTCGGGCACTCGCGCTGGGCGCCGGAGGCCCCGTCGGCGCGGCCTGGACGGCCGGACTGGCCTGCGGGCTGCGCCGGGCCGGGGTGGACCTCGGCGAGGCCGATCTGATCGTCGGCACCTCGACCGGTGCGATCGTCGGAGCGGTGCTGGCCACCGGTCAGGACCCCTCGCGGCTCGCCACCCCCGTACGCCCCGACGGCTCTCCCGGCACCCCGCCGCAGGTGGACCGGCGCCGGCTGGGCGAGGTCTTCGCCGTGCTCCGCGACGCCGCCTCGGACCCGGCCGAGGCCTGGCGGCGGGCGGGCCGGATCGCCCTGCTCGCCGAGACCGGCCCCGAGCAGGCCCACCTCGACCGGATGCGCGCCCTGGCCGGCACGGACCGGTGGCCGGACCGGCGGCTGCTCATCCCCACGACCGACGCCGGGACCGGCGAGCAGCGGGTCTTCGACCGGGCGAGCGGCGCACCGCTGACGGCGGCCGTCGCGGCCGGCACGGCCTTCCCGGGCATCTACCCGCCGATCACCATCGACGGCCGCCGCTACCTGGACGGCTCCCTGCGGTCGGCAACCAACGCCCGGCTCGCGGCCGACGCCCGGCTCCTCGTCGTCATCGACCCGCAGGCCCACCTGTTCCCCCGCGAGTTGCTCGACCGCGAACTCGCGGAGGCCGCGGCCCGGACGGTGGTCACCATCGAGCCCGACGCGGCCTCGATCCTCGCCTTCGGCCCGGACCCGAGCGACCGCCGCGCCTGGCAACCGGCCTACCGGGCAGGCCTCGACCAGGCCGCCGCCACCGCCCCCCGCCTCCGCCCGGCGTGGACATCGGCGGCGACAACGGCCTGACTCAGCACCAGGCCCGGCCGGTGCCCGCCCCGCAACGCCGGCCCGGAGAGGTCCTGGACTCCACGCCCCACCCCCCCGCCTGAACCTCGGCCGGTCCGCCGGCCCGCCCCGGCGCCACGCGCGACCACCGGCCGTCCTGGGTGCCGGGGTGCTTGGCGGGCCGCCGCCGACGGCTGCCGCCGCCGCGCTCGGGCATCCGGGTACGTGGCTAGTGGTCGGCGCGGAGCCGCTCGGCGAAGGTGCGGGCGGCGGCGAGGTCGTCCGGGTTCGGGCGCTGCTTGTTGAGGCCGCCGATGAGCTTGAAGGGGGCCCAGGTGTCGAGGGCCCGGCAGGAGAAGCGGCCGCTCACCTCGTAGCCCTTGGCTTCGAGGAGGCGGGCCAGGGGGCGGGTGACCGGTGCCAGTGGCGGCTCGGGGAGACCGCTGGTGGCGAAGACGAACACCCGGCCCTGCCCGGTGGGGAGTGCCTTGGCGAAGTCGGTCAGGCTGGAGTAGAGCCGGCCGTAGCGGACGCCCGAGCCGAATCCCACCAGGTCGGCGGCGGCCAGTTCCCCGAGGTCGGCCTGTTCCGGGGAGACGACCTTCGCGCCGCCCAGGACCTCGGCCATGGCGTCGGCGACCCGACGCGTGTTGCCATGCGACACGGAGGCGCACACGATGACGGTCTTCATTTCTCCGGATCCCTTCTCTCGCGGTCGGCATGAGGACGACGGAGCGGCATCCGATGTGACAGCACGGCACGTGTGACGGCGGCCACACTGCGGGGGTCCGGCCTCCTACTCCGGATCCGGGGCGATTCGGCGGAGCGTCCAGACCGCCAGGTAGCAGGCAAGCGGGAGGACCACCAGGACGGCCGCCCAGAAGGAGGCGTGGCCCCACAGCTCGCCCAACGGGCGGAACCAGGCGCCGAGGACGGGAATGCGCAGGGCCTCGAAGGGGCCGAGCGGTGGCGGCCAGGCGCCCAGGGCCACGGCGCCGAGGGCCGAGCCGGCGAGCAGGCGGCGGGCCGCCTGCGGGAGGGCGGTCGCGCTGAGCAGGGCGAGGAAGGCGAGCAGGAGCAGGAAATCGGCCTGGTAGGCGGCGCCGGCCTGGCCGGTGCCCCAGACCGCCGGGCCGGGGTGGTCGCGGGTGACGACGGCCACCCGCACCTCCACCGCCGCCCAGAGCAGCAGGGTCAGGACGGCCGTCCCGCCGAGCCAGAACAGCAGCCGGTCGCGGTAGCCGTCGCGGCCCTCCCGCCAGCGGTTGGCCTCGCCGCCCGTGCGGGCGCGGCGGCGGGTGGCGAGGCGCAGGCGGTCCGCCCGGGCGCGCTGCGCCGCCTCGTCGGCCGGGGTGAGCAGCCAGCGGACCGTGCGACTGTTGAGCATCAGTGCCAGGACGACGGCCGCCACCGAGCCCGCGCCCGCCCAACTGGCCAGCCCGCCCTCGAACATGACCACCCGGTCGACCACCGCCTGCGGCGGCTTGAGCACCGTCATCGGCGGCCCGAGGTGCAGGTAGCCGATGGTGAACGAGGCGGCGACGGCGAGGAACAGCATCCGCCGCCCGACCCGGGCCGGGAAGGCCGCCACCGCGACGGCCGCCGCCAGCGCCGCGCCCAACTGCCCCGCCGTGCCCCGGGCGGCGACCTCGCCGGCGGTGCGCAGCGGTCCGTCGAACGCGCCGCCGGGCAGGACCTCCGCGCCCGTCCCGCTGTCGATGGCGATCCGCCAGACGGCGCCCGCCCAGAGGGTGATGGAGAGGGCGATCAGGATCAGCGCGGCCGCCATCGCGCGCCGGGGCAGTGCGCTCTGCGCCCCGCCCCACCACGCGCGCGCCCCGGCCCGCCAGGCTCCCCGGTTCCGGCCGCGCTGGGCGCCGCCCGCGCGGACGCTCCGCACCTGCAGCACGGCCGCCGACGCCAGCAGGCCCCGGCCCTCGACGGTGTCCGGGGCGGCGGTGAGCGCCCGGCGGCGCAGGTCCGACCAGTTGCGCCGGAACTGCTCCCGCCCGCCGCCCCGAACCCGGGCCGTGACGGTCCCGACCCCGTCGGCGACCACCGCGGCCGCCTTCTGGGCCGGTCCGGGCAGGGCGCGCAGCGGCCCAGGCAGGGCGGCCAGGCGGCGGACGACCGCGCGCCGCTGCCCGTCCGGCTGGACGGTGAGCAGCAGCGCCCAGCGCCGGGCGGTCCTGCGCTCGGCGGCGGAGAGGCGGCCGTCCCCGCCACCGCCGCCGCGGGCACCGAGCGTGCGGGCCTCGCGTTCGACCACGGTGAGCACGGCGGGCAGCTGGGTGAGCGCGAGCAGCCGGGCGCAGGCCTGCTCAGGGCAGCCCTCGTGTCCGCAGTGGAAGCGGGCGGCGAGCGCGGGCAGTCCGGCGGCGACCAGTTCCTCGACGAAGGTCAGCGCGTCCGGCTCCTCGGCCTGCTGCGCCAGCCCGGCCGCGTCCACCCGACGGTCCCTCACGTGCGGGACCGCCGCCGGGGTGAACGCCGCGCCGAGCGCCAGCACCGCGCGGGAGGCGGCCGCGGAGCGCTCGGCGGGGGTGCCGCGTTCGACGTCCTTGAGGTAGTGCAGGTCGAAGACGGTGTCCTTGACCTCGTCGCGCAGCCAGTCGCGCAGCCGCCGGGCCCCACCGCCCGCGGCGCCGCCGACCAGCCAGGCCGCCGCGTCCGCCGACCGGGCGAGCAGCGCCTCGGCGAGCGCGGCCGGGTCGTGGAAGTCCTCGCCGCGGAAGGCGATCGGACGGTGCGCGGGCGCGGCGGGCGGCGGTTCGGGCGCGGACGGCTGGGCCACCCGGTTGCGCACCACGTCCGGGCTGCCGCCGTTCAGCCACTCGCGGACCTGCGGCGCCGTCCAGCGGTCGGCCGGGTCCTTGGTGAACAGTCCCTGGAGCAGCAGCCGTTGGCGCGGGTCGGTGACGGCGGCGAGGTCCACCTCGTCGTCGATCAGCAGGCGCTCGTGCAGCGCCTCGTCGTTGACGAGGTCGCCGTCGGCGCGGCGGTAGCGGGTCTGACCGGTGAACACCTCGTAGAGGATGGTGCCCAGCGACCACCACGGGCCGGCCTGGTGGTTGCGTCCGATGAGCTGCTCGGGCGCCATGAAGGCGGCCGTGACCTGGAGGTCCATGAAGCTGCGGCTGGCGGTGAGCTTGGCGACGCCGCCGAAGTCGGCCACCACGAACTGGGGCTTCGCCGAACCCCGGGTGCGGACCAGGATGTTGGCCGGTTTGAAGTCCACCGGGTTGCGGTGGACGGTGTTCTGCCAGAAGTCCAGCAGGGCGACCAGTTCGCGGATGATCCGCTCGATCTCGCCGGGGCGGTCGAGCCGGCCGCGGTGGCGCAGCGAGGCGACGTGGTCGGCGAGGGTGACGGGGAGGTACTCCATCGCCATCCAGTCGCGGAGCACGCCCGCGTGTTCGACCCGGCCGTGGCCGAGGATCTCGGGGACGTGGCGGCGGAAGGCCGGGTCGCTGCCGAGGTGGGCGAGGAGTTCGGTGTCGGCCTCGACGCCGGGGTTGCCGACCTTCACGGCCGCGTCACCGACGGCGCCGGCGCCGTCGATGCGGCGGACGTGCCAGACGGTGCCCTCGCTGCCGGAACCGGCCTCGCCGAGGGGTTGGAAGCGGGCGGTGAGGGCGGTGGGGAAGGTGGCGGGGAGGCCGCTGCCGGGGGCGGGGGCGGGCGTGGGGGTGGCGGCGTTGACACGGGCGGTGGGGGGCGTCGCCGGGCCTGGGCGCTGGAGGCGGGTGCGGGGATCCGGGCGAGCGGGGGTGGCGGGGCCACGGGGGTTCTGGAGGCGGGTCGGCGGGCTGCCGGCGGGGGTGGTAGGCGCGGCAGGCGCGGGCGTGGCGTTCGCGCCGCCGGTGGCCGGACTGCCGGTGGCCGGGGCGCCGGGGCGCTGGAGACGGAGCTTCGCCCGGGACTTCGCCGGGCTGGAGTTCGCGGCAGGGGCCGGCGTGGGAGTGGCGGCACCACCGTTGCCGCCGGAACCGGTGGCGCGCTGCGCCCGGGTGGGCGGGCTCGCGGCGGGGGTCGCGCCGCCGTTCGTTCCGGGCTTCCTCGGTCCCTGGCTCGGGACCTGGCCCGCGCCCGAGCCCTGACCCGAGCCCTGACCCGTGCCCTGCCCCGAGCCCTGACCCGTTGCCTGGCCCGTGCCCTGGGCCTTCCCCGGTCCGCGTCCCTGCTTGCGGGTGGGCGGGCTCGGTTCCGGCGGTGTGTCGGCCATCGCGCCGTTCTCCTTCTCGCGCTCCCCGCTCACCGGGGAGCGCCGAACTCGTCTATCTCGATCACCTGGACGTCGATGTCCCGCGCGAACCGCAGCCGCTGCCCCGGTCCGACCCGGGTGGGGCCGGTGACCTGCACGCCGTCGACGAACGTGCCGTTGGTCGACCGCAGGTCCTCGACGTGCAGCTCGCCGTTGATCCAGCGCAGCCGCGCGTGGTGCCGGGAGAGCTGGTCGAGGCCGGCCAGGCCGGGGATCGCGGCGCAGTCGGGCTCGTCGCGGCCGATGGCCAGCCCGCCGCCGCCGCGCTGCTGCTCACCGCGAACCGGCAGCAGGGCCCCGGCGATCACCAGGGCGAGCCGGACCACCGGCTGACGGGACGGCTGCCGGGCCGGCTGCTGAGGCTGCTGCTGGGGCTGCTGCGCCGGCTGACCGGCCGGCCGCCGGGCCTGCGGTCGGCCCTGCGGCCCGCGCGGCTGCCCCTGCGAAGCCGCCGCGGGCGCGGCAGGCCCGGCGGACGCAGCAGGCCCGGCGGGCGTGACCGGCGTCGCCGGGGTCTCGGGCGGCGCGTCCTGGGCCGGGTCGTAGCGCTCCAGCTGCTCGAACACGTGCACCTGGCAGTACCCCCGGGTCGGGGAGGTCGGGCACTCCCCCGGGGCGCCCACCGGGCAGCGGTAGATCACGGTCGCCACGAGGTCTCCCGCAGGGTCACACCGCGCCGGACCAGCTCGCGTTCGATCCGGCCCAGGTCCCCGGGACGCGGCACGCCGATCACCCGGACCTCGCCCTCGGTCACCTGGACCTGGAGTTCCGGCCGCTCGGGCCGGTGGTCCAGGTAGGGCGCGTAGCGCTCGCGGCCGAGGGCCGTCCGCAGGTCGAGCCGCTGGTTGGCGGAGCCGCGCCAGGCGAGCCGGGTGGGCTGTCCGGCCCGGTAGCGGCCGGTGATCACCGCGTCGGCGCCATCCAGGGCGGACGCGGTCGCCGGGTCGGCGGCCAGCTCCTCCGGTTCCCAGCCGGTGTACACCAGCAGGTCGGCGGCCCGGGCGGCGGCCGAGCCCGCGCGCCGGCGTTCCTCGTCGGCGGCGGCGAGCAGCGCGGCGAGCGCGGGGGCCTGGGCCAGCGGTTCGCCGCCGCTGACGGTGAGGCCGTCGATGCCGTCGGCGAGCGCCGCCCGCCAGAGCTCGGCGAACCGCCCGACCGTCAACTCCCGCCCGCCGGCCGGGTCCCAGGTGTGCCGGGACATGCAGCCGGGGCAGGCCAGCGGGCAGCCCTGGAACCAGACGCCGAGCCGCCGCCCGGGGCCGAGCGAGGTCACCGGCCGGTACACCTGGGCGACCCGGGCGGCATCCGCGCCGCCGTTCAGCCCGGCCAACGCTCGACCTCCAGCCGGTAGCCGCCGCCGTCCCCGTCGCCCTCCACCGACAGCACCTCGATCCGCTCGCCGCGCCGGGGCGGGGTCCGGAAGACCTCCTTGGCCAGCGGGTTGACCAGGGCCGACTCGACGGCGGTCAGCACGCCGCGGCCGCCGTGGTCGAGCCGGCGGGTCGCCTCGACCCGCAGCACCTCCCAGGCGTCGTCGGAGAGCGTCAGCACGGCGCCGTGGACGTCCAGGAGCCGGCCCGCCACCGAGGCGATGGCCTTGTCCAGGATCTGCGGCACCCACTTGTCCTGCATGAAGTCCATCGGGATGAAGTTGTCGCCGAACCGGTTGCGCAGCTCGGGCCGCTTGATCTGGTCGTTGAAGAACAGGTCGAAGGCCTCGCGCAGGGCCTGACGGACGATCACCGGATCGTCGTGGCGAGTGAGTTGGCGGCGGCTCTCGCGCGGGGCCTCCTGGGTGGGTTCGGTGGCCTGCTCGACCGCCGGCCCGGCCGCCGTCGCTCCGGCGGCGTCCTCCGGCTCCGCGCGGGCGGCCTTCGGCGGGTCGCCCTTCACGGTGGCGGTGACGCCGAGGTTGGAGGTGAAGATCAGCACGCACTCGGTGAAGTAGACGGTGGCGCCGCGGCCGTCGGTCAGCCGGCCGTCCTCCAGGATCTGCAGGAAGAGGTCGAACAGCCGCGGGTTGGCCTTGTCGATCTCGTCGAAGAGCAGCACGCTCATCGGGTTGGCCCGCACCGCGTTGGTGAGTTCGCCGCCCGCGTCGTGGCCGACGAAGCCGGGCGGGGCGCCGATCAGCCGGTCCCGGGCGTGCTCCTCGGCGAACTCGCTCATGTCGAAGCGGATCGGCCGGGCGTCCTTGCCGAGGATCATCTCGGCGACGCCCTTGGCGAGTTCGGTCTTCCCGACGCCGGTCGGGCCGGAGAGGAAGAGGGTGCCGCGCGGGCGGCTGGGCGAGCTGGACGCCTGCGCGCCGTTCAGCCCGGCCGCCGAGCGCATGAAGATCTCCAGGGTGCGGCGGACGGCGTGCGGCTGCCCGATCACCTTGCCGTTGAGGAAGTCCTCGCCGGTCGCGATCCGTTCACGCAGCGCGGCGGTCGCCCACGGGTTGTCCAGCACGCCGATCCGGTAGAGGCGGGCCGCCTCGTCCAGCCGCTGGACCGGCAGGTTCCGGTCCAGGGCCATCCGGCCGATCGCCATCACCTCCGAACTGCCCATGCCGTGCGAGGAGTCGGCGAGCGCCTTGGCCGCCGCCGCGGTCTCGGCCCGGTCGATGGCCGGCCCTCCGGTCGCCGCCTGGTAGCGGGCCAGGCCGCCGACGACGTGCCGGGCGGCGGCCAGCCGCTGGTCGTGTGGCGGCTGCGGCACGTTGATCACCCGCACCGCGCGGCTGCCGACCGCGAACTCCCCCGGCAGCTCCTCCTGCCGCTCCACCACCCAGAACACCGTGTTGTACGGCGTCACGGCGCTCGCCCCGTGCACCGGGCGGGCGGTGTGGCCCAACTCCTCCGCGGCGGCGAACAGTCGGGCCGCCTCCCCGGCGACCGGGGCCTGCGGCGAGCCGAGCCGGCCGGCGTACGGGATGACCAGGCCGATCGGCGGGCCGGGGTGGCGGACCACGCCGACCATCGCGTCGCGCAGCCGGTCCAGCATGTCCGACTCGTCCTCGTCCGCGTCACCGCCGGAACCGGAGCCGGAACCGCCGCCGGAGCCGCCGCCGGAACCCGATCCGGAACCGCCCTCGCCGCCCCGGCGCCAGCGCTCGTCGCGCTCGGCGAACTCCCGGATCACCTGCGGGATCTGCTCGATCGTCGCGCTCAGCCGCAGCAGGGCGATCCGGTCGTTCACCTGGTCGTAGAAGGCCAGCGAGCCGTAGCCGCGCGCCACGCACAGCGACTCGATCACCCCGCCGAGGGTGTACGGCGCCACGGTGGTGCTGGTGCCGGCGGCGTGGTCGTCGGGCAGCAGGTACTGGTCGCGGACGTTGCCGGTGAGCAGCACCTGCGGGTAGACGGTGAGCGCCATGTCCAGTTCGCGGATCCAACTGGGCGTGGTGGGGGTGGGGTTGTCGTCGTCACCACCGGCGGCCGGCTGCTGGGCCGGGCCGTCCTTGGACATGTTCGGCTGCTGCGGCTGCTCCGGTTGCTCGGACTGCTTGGGCCGCCCAGGCTGCTGCGGTTGCTCATCGCTCACGTCGGCGCTCCTGCTGCTGCCTGGCGGCGGCGGTCGTGCCGCTGCCGCGCCGGTTCTTGCGGCGGCGCGGGGTCGCGGCGCCGGGCGGTTGCGGCCACGCGTCGCCCGGGACGAGGCCGGCGGCCAGCATGCCGGGCGCCATCGTGGCGGTCCGCTCCAGCCGGACGCCCTGCTGCCGGACGTCGTCCTCGATGGCGGGCAGCTGCTCCTCGCAGAACCACTGCTGGACCAGTTCGTCCCGCTCCTCGACGCCGTCCTCGTCGCCCTCCCCGCTCCCGGCGACGTCCGCGCCGTCGGTGCGCCGGACGACGGCGGTGGACAGCGTGGCCCGGTCCGGCGCGAGCACCAGGCGGAGCCCGTACCCGGCGGCCGGCGGTTCGCCGTCGGCCCTGCCGTCCGCCGCACCGTCCGCCGCGCCGTCCACCGCGCCCCGGCCGGGCTCCGGGTCGCCGAACGGCACCACCACCTCGCCCTCCTCGGCGAGCAGGTCCTCGAAGTCCTCGCCCACCAGGTAGTCCCGCTCGCGCAGCGCCTCGGCGAGCGCCGCCGCCACCGGCGCCCGGTTGCGGCGCGCGTCCGCCCGGGCCACCGCCGCCTCCACGGCGGGCCGCAGGTAGGCCGGGTCCTCGGCGGCGGCGAGGTCGGCGAGCAGCCGGTCCCGCTCGGCCGGCTCCGCCTCGCGGGCGAGTTCGGACAGCGCGGCCCGCAGTTCGGCCCGCTCCTCCGCGCGGGCGCGGCGCTGGACCGAGTGCTGGACCAGCGCGGCCAGGTCGGTGAGCGTCGTCCGCACCTCGGACACGGAGCCGGCCGCCTTCAGCGCGCGCACCAGCCCCGCCACCCGTTCGAGGTCGGCCGGGTCGCAGCGGGGCACGTCGCGGTCGAGCACGGCCTGCGCCTCGGCGAGCGCGCCGGAGCGGACCCGTTCGGTCCGTTCGACCCGCTCCGCCTCGGCGGCCTCGGCGACCTGCCGGGCCCGGTCGGCGGCCTGGGCGGCCGCAGCGCGCACGTCCGTACGCGCCGGACGCGGACGTTCCGGTTCGACCACCGCCTCCGGCAGCACCGCCGACCAGACGTCCTTCACCGCCTCCGCCAGCTCGCCGGCCGCACGCGCGTTCGCCGCCTTCGCCCGCTCCACCGCCCGCGCCAGCTCCGCCTCGTCCGCCCCGGCGGAGACGGTGACCGTCTCCACCGCGACCCGGGTCGTCCGGTACGAGCGGCGCAGCTGCTTCGCCTCGCCGCGCAACTCCTGGGCCTGCTCGTTCAACTCCCCGAGCCGGGCGCGCAGCTCGGCCCGCCGCTCCTCGGCCCGCCGCAGGTTCTCGGCCCGCTGGGCCTCGGCGGCCAACTGGGCGCGCAGCCGCCGACGGCGCTCGGCCTCCTGGTCGACATAGGTCCACCCGTATCCCGCGGAACTGCTCACCGGCCGCCTTCCGAGCGCGAGTCGTGACGTGGGGCGCCGACCGACCGGGAGTTACGGCACCGGTCCGGTACACCTCACGCGCGCCACCGGGCCGGTGCGGGCCGTGCCGACCGGCCGACCGCGTGCGATGAGCGCGCGGCACGACGACCGCGCGCGAAACCGGAACCGCCCCCGAGGTGCTGCTGAGCACCCATCATGCCGCAGATCACCGGCAGGCGTTCCACCTTTGCGAATCCGGGATCACCACCCACGGCGCGCCCCGGCACGCTACATTGACCCACGGCCGGACGGTACGGACCGAGGCGACCGAGGCAGGGGGGGTGACGGACGATGGCGTTGGCCGATCTGCTCGGCATCCTGTGGGAGCAGTGGGACGAGGTGCAGCAGTACCTCGACGAGCCCACCCGGGCCCGGATCCAGGAGCTGCTCGACGCGCCCGGCGCCGACCCGGAGCGGACCGCGCGCAGGATCGCCCGCCTGGTGAACACCGCCGTCCCCGAGGGGCACCCGATCCGGGCCGCCCTCGACGACTCGGTCCGCTACTCGCGCGGCTCGGCCGCCGCGCGGATCTCCCCGGACGACCTGGCACGGCGGATGCGGGCCCTCGTCGTGCCCGCTGCCGTTCAGGCATCCGACCCGCCCGTGACGCCGCCCGCCGACGCCGACGACTGGCTGCTCGACGCCGACCACGTCACCGCCGCCGACTACCGGGCCGACGGCCACGACCCCGCCGACCCCGACCTCATCCGGCTGACCGACCGCCAGGGCACCGTCCGCCTGCCGTCGTTCCAGTTCGACGGCGCCTCCGGCCGTCCGCTGCCCCTCGTCGTGGCCGTCAACCGGCTGCTCGACGCCGACGACGACCCGTGGGGCGTCGCCGACTGGTGGCTCGGCGCCAACGCCTGGCTGAACGCCGTCCCCGCCCGCCTGCTGGGCACCCCCGGCGAGCGCTCGCTGCTCGCCGCCGCCCGCGCCGAGATCGCGGAGTGGTGACCGCATGCCCGACGTGAAGGTCCCCGCCCCGACCGTGCGCGCCACCCCGCACCGCGAACTGCTGCCCGCCGGCACCGTGCTGTACCGGGTGTACTCCGCCGCCTACCCGGCCACCGCGTTCAACCCGAACCCCGCCGACGACCACTACCAGGGCGGCCGGTTCTGCTCCTACGAGGGCGACGGCGAGCGACTGCCCTACCTGTACGCCGGGTTCTCGGAGCGGACGGCCGTGCTGGAGACGCTGGTCCGCAGCCTGCCGTTCGACGACGGGGGCTGGCGACGGATCCGGCGGGCGGCCGTGCGCGGCCGGGTGCTGTCGCGGATCGAGACCACCTGCGACATCCCGCTCGTCGGCCTGCTGACGCCGGACCAGCTCGCCGCCGTCCACCAGGACGAGTGGCTGATCCACTGCACGCCCGACGAGTACCCGCGCAGCCGCCGCTGGGCGGCCTGGATCCGCGGCCAGGCGCCGTGGGCGCAGGGCCTGAAGTGGCCGTCCAAGCGGGACCTGGGGAGCCCGGCGTGCATCCTCTACGAGCGGGACGGCGCCGGCGCCCTCGTCAAGCCGGCCGGCCCCGAGCCCGTCCCGCTGGACACGGCCGAGGGTGCCGAGCTCCTCAACGGCCTCCTCGCCCCGCTCCACACCAGGGTCGACCCGCCGCGCCGGTAGGTCGGGCCCGGCCGTCAGTCCTGGTCCGGCTCCTGTTCCTGTCCCTACTCCTGCTCCGACTCCGCCGGTTCGTCGGCGCGCTGGTCCTCGGTGTGACCGGCCCGCCAGTAGCCCATGAAACAGACGGCCCGGCGGTCGAAGCCGCGTTCGCCGACGAGGTGGCGGCGGAGGGCCCGGACGGCGGCGGACTCGCCGGCGATCCAGGCGTACGGCGTGCCCGACGGCAGGACCGCCGCGCGGACGGCCTCGGGGAGGGCGAGGGCCCGCGGGTCGCCCCGGTGCAGCCAGCTGATCGTGGTCGCGGGGCGGTCGGCGGGCAGGTAGCCGTGCTCGCCCGGGCCGTCGACCTCGGCGAACACCCGGACGGGCAGGCCGGCGGGCAGTTCGTCGAGGATCGCGGCGATGGCGGGCAGGGCGGATTCGTCGCCCGCCAGCAGCACCCAGTCCGCGCCGGCCGGCGGGTGGAACTCGACGCCGCCGGCCTCCTCGATCGCCGGGCCGCAGACCGTCACCCGGTCGCCGGGGGCGGCCGTCATCGCCCAGCGGGAGCCGGGGCCGTGGTCGCCGTGGACGGCGATGTCGATGTCGAGCTCGTCCGGGTCGCGGCGCTGCGCGCGGACGGTGTAGGTGCGCAGCACCGGGCGGACGGCGGGGTCCATGGCCCGCCAGTTCTGGTACCAGGTGAAGTCCTCCTCGCCGTCCGGGACGAGCGGTTCGGTCTGTCCCGGCAGCGGGAGGAGGAGTTTGATCCGCTGGTCGAGGCCGCCGTTGACGAAGCCGGCGAGGCCGGTGCCGCCGAGGGTGACGCGGGCCATGTGCGGGGTGATCCGGCTGGTCCGCAGGACGTGGAGCGGGAAGAGCAGGAAGCGCGCGGGGGCGGCGGTGCTGGTCAGGGCCGTCTCCTCTCACCTTGGTCAGGTCAGGGCAATTTAGGTAAGGCTAACCTACCTGACGGGAAGTTCGCCCCCGTTCGACGGCCCCGCCGTCGCGGATGTGCAGGATCAGGTCCGCGCCGGCCACCGTCGCCTCGTCGAGCGGGAAGTAGCCCTGCTCGGGGGTGGTGTCGGTGCGGACGCCGCTCCGGGGGACGTCCGAAGCCGCCGTCAGGGACCAGCCGGGGTCCGCGTCCGCGTCGCGACTCTGCAGGAAGCCCTCGTAGGTGTCCGGGGCGGGGTCGGTGAGCCCGACGGCGTTGCTGCGTCCGAGACTCCCGGCCACGAACAGGTACTCCTCGCCGCCCGTCGCCAGGGCGGCCAGGATCCGGCCGGCGCCGTACCAGGTCACGTCCTGCTCCCCCATCGTCCAGACGGTCGGGTTGCGTTGGAGGTGGCCGTTGTGGGCGAAGACCAGGGTCCCGCCGCGCGCGGCCTCCACGCTCCTGATGTCGAGCAGGTTCCGGGCCATGAGCTCGTCCCGGACCGCCAGCAGTCCGGCGATCCGGGCGGGCAGCTCCAACGGGCGGGCGGCCTGCCGGTGGTAGCGGAGCAGCCCGATCCCCGCCGTCAGATGCGTCCTCGCCCGGAGCCAGCGCGCCCGCGAGGCGGCCGACTCGATCCGCTCCGGCGCGCGGGCGTGCAGCAGGCCGTCCAGGTCGTCGGCGAGCGCCCGCAGCCGGTCCGCCCCGGCCGTCGCGCCCGGGGACTCCGCCGCGTCCAGCACCGCCTCGGTGCGGCTCCACCGCTCGTCGTCCCCGGCCGGGCCCGCGAGGTCCAGGTCGAGCCCCAGGTAGTCGCGGACGTGTTCGAGGTACGGGCGCGGGGCGGGCGCGCGGTCCCACTCGGTCGGGGCGTCGAAGCCGTGGAACGCGACCCGCTCGGCCGGCGGCCGGTCCCGGTTGTGTGCGCGCAGCCAGGCGACCAGCCCTCGGTTGGCGTCCAGTTCCCCGAACTCGTGCGAGAAGCCCGTCCGCATCACCTCGTCGAGCGACCCCACGCCCTCCCGCACGTAGTCGTCGACGGCCAGCGCCGCCACCCGGTCGGTCTCCAGGGCGATCGACCGGAAGCCGCGCTCGACCAGCCGGGCGAACAGGTCGTTGCGCACCCACCCGAAGGCCGGCTCCCGGTGGGTCGGCTCACCGAACGCCACCAGTCCGCATGAGGAGGGCACGAGGTCTCTGCTGTCCTGAGTCATGAGGCTCAAGCGTATCCTTGAAAGACCGTTTGAGACTTTTCGAGTCTCGGCCCCGGGATCAGGGAGAAAAGTCTCAAAGTGGCTGACAGAGTGGCCGATGAACCGGTGGCGACCAGGCTGCGGCCGGCCGACCTCGCGCGGGAGCACGGGCTCTCCCCGCAGGCGGTCCGCAACTACGAGCGGGACGGCTTCCTCCCGCCCGCCGAACGCACACCCACCGGGTACCGGATCTACACCGCCGTGCACGCGGCGGCCCTGCGCACCTTCCTCGCCCACGTCCGGGCGTACGGGCACGCCACCGCCGGGGAGATCATGAACGCGGTCCACGACGGGCGGCTCGACGACGCCCTGACCGCCATCGACCACGGGCACGGGCGGCTGCTCCGCGACCGGGAGACCCTCGCCGCGGTCCGCAGCGCCCTGGACCACCTGCGGGACGCCGGGTCACCACCCCCGGCCGCCGGCGTCCTCCCCCGGAGCATCGGGGAACTCGCGCACCGGCTCGGCCTGACCCCGGCCACCCTGCGCACCTGGGAGGCCGCCGGCATCCTCGCCCCCGCCCGCGACCCCGCGACCGGGTACCGGGTCTTCCGCGCCGACGACGTCCGCGACGCCGAACTCGCCCACCTGCTGCGCCGCGGCGGCTACCGGCTGGACGCCATCGCCACCGTCGTCGAGCAGGTCCGGACCGCCGGCGGCACCACCGCCCTCACCGCCGCGCTCACCGACTGGCAGGCCCGGCTCACCGCCCACGGCCTCGCCATGCTCGACGCCGCCGCCCACCTCGGCCGCTACCTGAACCCGGCCTGACCGCGGCCCCACGACGGCCCGACCGCCCGACAGTCAGACCCGGTCCAGCGGACGGTGCGGCCCGTCCGGCAGCTCCACCTCGATCGCGTCGCCGGGGCGCACCACACCACCCGTCCGCACCACGCCCATGATCCCGGCCTTGCGGACGATGTTGCCCGCCCCGTCCCGCCCGACCACCTGCTTCAGCAGCCCGTCCCGGAAGGCGTCGATCTGCCGGCACGGGTTGCGCAGCCCGGTGACCTCCACCACCGCCTCGGCACCGATCCGCAGCAACGCGCCCACCGGCAGCCCCAGCAGGTCGACACCGCCGGTGGTGATGTTCTCGCCCAACTCCCCGGGCGCCACCGCGAAGCCCTGCTCCCCCACCTCCGCGAACAACTCCTCGTGGATGAGGTGGACCTGCCGCAGGTTCGGCTGCGTCGGATCCTGCGCCACCCGCGACCGGTGCCGGACCGTCACCCCGGCATGCACGTCCCCCTCGACCCCGAGCCCCGCGAGCAGCGTGATGCTCGCCCGGTTCGGCTTGGTGAACGCATACTCCCCGTTGCTGCTGACCGCCGTGACCGCGCCACCCATACCGCGCCAACCCCCCTGCTCGGAACGATGATCCACCTCACCACCCTAATCAGTCGGTGGACCGCTCCCGGTAGGGGCTGTGCATGATGAGCCGGCGGATCTCCAGATCCTGCTCCAGGTACTCCATCCGGCGCTCCCAGAAGTCGCGCAGGTGCGGCAGGGCGAGGTGGGCCTCCAGGTCCGCCTCGCTGCGCCAGACCTCGTAGAAGACGAAGACGCCCGGAGCGCCATGGTCCTCGTGGAAGTGGTACTCCAGACAGCCGGGCTCCCGGCGGGTCGGTTCGACGAAGGACAGCAGCAACTGCCGCAGGTCGTCGACGCGTTCGGGCTTGGGGCGGGCGGTCCCGACGAGGGTGAACGGCTGGTCCACGGGGATGTCCTTCCAGAGGTATGAGACTTTTCGTACCTACGGCACGCTAGGCCACCCCAGAGGTACGATGCAAGTCGTACCTAGGAGGAGGTGGTGGTGATGCCCGACGACGAGGGGCACCCGGACACGGCGGAGATCGAACTCGGCAAGGTCCTGTCCGCACTCGCCGATCCACTGCGGCGGCGCGTCGTGCGGGAGCTGGCGCTGGGGCCCGCCGACGACGCGCGGACCTGCAGTTCCTTCGCGCTGCCGGTCGGCAAGGCGACCGTCACCTACCACTTCCGCACGCTGCGCGAGGCCGGGCTGATCCGCCAGGTCCACCGGGGCAACAGCCGGATGGCCAGCCTCCGCCGCGCCGACCTGGAGCAGCGCTTCCCCGGCCTGCTGGCGATCCTGACGGCGGAGGACCGACCAAAGACGTAGGAAGACACCGGCCCGGCTCCCCCTGGTGGGAGAGCCGGGCCGGCACCGCACGGCTGTGGGTCACGGGGTCACGGAGCCGGGCTGAGCTTCTTCCACGGCCGGCCGCCGTTGGCCTCCGCCGTCCCGGGGGCGACCGTGGTGTACCACTGCGCGTACCAGTAGAAGCCCTGGTACTTCACGAACGCGGCCGTCGAGGCGGCCGGGTCGCCCGTGAGCAGGTGGGTCCCCCGGGTGGTGGCGCCGCCGGCGACCTCGATGTCGTTGCCGCCGGCGGAGCGCAGCTTGAACAGGCCGTTGTGCCTCGGTGCGCCCGGTGCCCCCTCGCTGCCGTTGTCGGCGATCGGGACGAGCTTCCACTTCTGCTCGTTCCGCCCGTCGCACGGGAGCGAGGCGAGGTCCTGCCGGGCGGCGGTCGCGGTCAGACACCGGCCGCCGCTGCCGACCGTGTAGAGCCCGCCGCCCGCCGGCTGGACGCGCCAGTACTGGTTGGGGTTCTGCTCCATCGCCTCCACCAGGTGCGCCCGGGACTGGTCGGGGTAGTTGTCGATCATCATGGGCTTCCCGGCCGGGCTGTCGCCGTACTCGAACTGCCAGCCCTTGTCGCCCTTGTCGTACATCCGCCACAGCCGTCCGCCGTCGGGCCGGTAGACCTGGCCCGGCCGCCAGTCGGGGGCCTGGCAGGAACTGCCCTCACCCGGGGCGGGCGGGGTGACGGTCCGGACGTCGCGGCGCCGGTCCCCGGTCGAGCCGAACTCGCGCCCGCCGATCCGGAAGGTGACGTTGGACGGTCCGGTGACCGGCAGGTAGTACTTCAGGTCGATGTCCCGGGACTTGCCCGGCGCCAGGTCCTCGCAGTAGCCGAGGGTGATGGTCAACCGGTGGAAGTCCCCCTTCAGCCCGCCCGCGTTGGGGCCGGTGTGACCGGGGACGAGGCCCTTCAGCGGCTTGTAGTCGTTGTCCTTGACCACCGGCGGCGTCGAGGTGGGCAGGTCGAACGTGATCTCGGTGCCCTGGGCGAGGGTGACCCCGCTGTCGTTGGTGATCCGCAGCTTCGGCTGGACGGGGTAGAAGTCGTCCTTCCCGGTGGGGAATTCCACCAGTTCCGCCTTGACGTCGATCACCTCCGCCGGCTGGGGCCGCCCGCCCGCCTTGGTGTTGCCGGCGGCGCCGGCGCCCTTGAGCGCGTCGTCCAGGCGGGTGGTCAGGTCGTAGCCCATCCCCCACTCCCCGCCGGGCCGTCGGGCGTAGTCGCCGGCGAGCTCCCAGATCATCGCGCCCCCGATGCCCTTGTCCACGATGTACTTCGCCTTGGCGTCGATCGACTTCTCGTTCTCGGTGGAGAGGAACACCTTCTTGCTGTCGTTCCACAGCCAGGACGCCTGCAGGGCGTCGGAGTACTTCTCGGCGTAGCCGCCGGTCAGCTGCCCGGACGGCAGGTTGGTGTCCACCCCGTAGGAGCGGAGGTAGCCGGGGGTGCGGCCGTCCTGGAGGTTCCTGGTGTGCCACAGCGGGTTGGACCCGGCGCCGACCTCGCGGCCGTTCTCCAGGTCGTGCCAGACGTTGTCGATGCCGACCGCGCCCAGCCCGCAGGACTGCGCGTTGGCGGGGCCGCGGCCGCCGGTGCCGAGCGGGCACTGCGACTGGTCCGGCATCGCGGCCGTCCCCCACAGCCCGTCGGTACCGCCCCGGACGTCACGCCAGCCGCGCGAGTAGTACGGGATGCCGAGGTTGATCCGGCCGGCCGGCAGGGCGCCGCGGTAGTAGTGGTAGGCCCAGTCGGTGTTGAAGTAGCCGGTCTTCTGGAAGTCCTTGGTGTTGGGGGCCTGGTCGTCGTAGATCCCGGCGTCCGCCAGCTCGTTGTCCCGCCCGTCGTCGTAGAGCGGGGCCTGCGGCCCAACGAACTTGTTCCAGGAGCCGTGCAGGTCGTAGCTCATGACGTTGACGTAGTCCTGGTACTGGAGGGCCTGCCCGGCGTCGAGCCCGCGCACCAGGTAGCCGGAGGCGGAGCCCGCCGAAGTCAGCAGGTAGTAGCGGCCCTTGTCCGCGCCCGCTCGGTCGAGGCGCTCGCGCAGGGTCTTCATCAGCGCGTTGTAGCCCTGCTGGAGGCCCTTGCGGCGCGGGTTGGAGACGTCCCAGTCCAGCGGGTTGCCGGTGTCGGGCAGCGCGGTCGGGTACTCGTAGTCGATGTCGACGCCGTTGAACCCGTACCGGTCCAGGAAGGCGGTGACGGAGTCGGCGAAGGCGTCGATGCCGGGCTGGTTCACCGATCCGTCGGCGTTGGTGGTCATCGTGTGGAAGTTGCGGGTGTCGGCCCAGCCGCCGACCGAGATCAGTGTCTTCACCGCCGGGTGCTTCTTCTTGTAGGTGTTCAGCAGGTTGAAGTGCCCCTTGTACGGGAGCGACGGGTCCATGGCGTTCTTCTCGCCCGGCCAGGTCATCCCGGTCGCGGGGTTCGCCGGATCGTTCGGGTCGCCGATGCTGATCCGGTTGTCCTGGACCTTGGCGAAGGCGTAGTTGACGTGGCTGACCTTCGACCAGGGGATGTTCGACACCAGGTACTTCGGGTCGCCGTCGGCGCCCGCCCGCCATCCGGTGAAGTAGCCCACCACGCGCCGGGTGCGGCCGTTGCCGACCCACTCGCGGCCCGCGCCGTCGTACACGTCGCAGTAGCGGGCCGAGACGCCCGCGGTGGGCGTCATGCCCTCAGGGCGGCAGTCGCCCGCGGCGGTCGGCTTGCCGCCGCGGTCGTCCGGGGCGGCGTCGAACGGGTCGCCCGCGTCGCTGCCGCCGGGCGTGCCCACCGGGCGGGCGGCCAGCCGCCACTGCTGGGCGGGGCTGGCGGCGCAGTCCGAGATCTCCAGCTGCCGGGTGGTGTCGGAGCCGGGGACGGTCAGGCACCTGCCCGAGTTGGGGTTCTTCAACTCCTGGCGCGCGGTGTAGATCCAGCGCTGCGCGGGGCTCGCGTTGCACGTGTACAGCTGGACGGGTGTGCCGTTGCCGGTGCGCCCGCCGTCGACGTCCAGGCACTTGGCCAGCGACTGCAGCGACCCGTCCGCCGCCACCGTCCACGCCTGGCCGTCGGACCCGGCGCAGTCCGCCAGCCGCACCGGCGTCCGGTCGTCCCGGGTGCCGCCGCGCGGCTCCACGCACTTGTCGCCCAGCCCGCGGATCGTGCCGGTCTCGGTGCCGGTCCCGGCGTCCAGGAACTTCCACTGCTGGGCCTTGCTGTCGGCGGCACAGGCGGCGACGACGAGTGCCGCGCCCGCGGCCCCGGCGGTCAGGCAGCCGCCGTCGGCTGCGCTGACCAGGGTGTACCAGCCGGTGCCGGTGCCCTTCGCCTGCCACACCTGGTTGGCGTTGCCCTCCTGGACCTCGACCAGGTGGGTGGTGTGCGGCCCGGGGTCGTGGTCGACGACCATGCCCGGGGCCGTCGCGGCCGCGAGGCGCCAGCTGCCGCCGCCCAGCGAGCGCGTCACCCAGCGCTGGGCCGGACCGCCGGTGGGCTCCCGGGCCTGGACGCTCGTCCCCGCAGTGGTGTCGCCGCCGCTGAGGTCCACGGCCATACCGGTACCCGAACGCAGCTCCATCTGCTGGCCCTCGCGCGGGTTCGTGGCGGCGGTGTCACCATCGGCGGGGGTGAAGACGATGCCCTCCTGGTACTCGATCTTCCAGGTCTGCATGTCCTTCATACGGTCCTCGGAGCAGCCGAAGACGCTGACCCACTTCCCCTCCGAGGTATCCCGCCCCGGGTCCTGCGTCAGGCACTTGGCGGAGTCGCCGATGGTCAGTCTGACCTTGCCGTCGTCCGTCGGGACCACGGTCCAGCCGGCTTCGGCGTCGGCCAGGTACGTCCAGGTGCTGGCGCGGCCCCGGTCCAGGAAGCCGCCGTTGCGCTGCGACTGCAACGAGATCTTCGAGCCCACGTTGTGGAGCAGCCACCGCTGGCTGGGCTTCCCGAGGTAGGGGTTGGTGAGGAGGTAGCTGCCGGAGGCCTTCCCCTCGTCGTCCAGCACCTCGTCCGTGCGGGTGTTGCGCAGGATGACGATGCCTTCGCGCCTCGCGGAGGCATCGGGGGTGACGGCCATGCCGTCACCCGAGCCGGCGCAGGTGAAGATGTACTCCTTGGAGCCGGACACCGCCCTCCCGAACTCGGTCAGGCACCGCGACAACGCCTGCTGCCCGAACGCGTTGGGGTGGATGGCCTCCTGGGCGTCGCCCTGCCGCATGGTCGCCCACTTCTCCCAGCCCGGCAGGTAGGGGACCCAGCGCACCCACTCGGCCTTGTCCGCCGGCAGTGGGGCGCCGTTGCCGTTCGCGCTCGTCGCCTGCTGCGCGGTGTCGGCGCACAGCTCGTGGCCGGCGAACGCGTTCTGCACGTCCAGGAAGCGTGCCCAGGTCATCCCGGCCGCCTGCCGCAGCATCTCGCTGATCCGGGGCACGACGGAGGTGTGGGCCCAGTCCGCGTCGACCTTGAGGAACGGGCACCCGCCCGTCACATAGCGGCTCCGGTCGACCGTCCCGCCTTCCGAGGTCTGACCCTCGCCGTAACGCAGCGCGTTCTTGCCGGGAAGCACGTTCGGGTAGGACTGGAGCACCAGCTCGTAGTTCGACTGCCGGGCCTGGAGCATCGTGGCTCGGACCGCGGTCAGCGTCTTGACGATCTCGGCCCGGACGGTGTTGAGCCTGCCCGCGAACTCGTCCTCCTTGGCCCGGGAGCAGGGCTGTTTCAGGGTACTGTCGGCGACGAAGTAGGCCACCCCGCAGTTCGCGACGATGCCGCTGAAGTCCAGGTCGTTGCCGCCGATGGACACCACGACCAGACGGATGTCGTAGACGGCGGCGAGGTCGGCCAGTTGCTCGACCTGTGGCTTCTCCCCCTTGAACCCGTCGGAGAGGATGTTCTTGGTCGTCGCCCCGGAGCAGGCGAGGTTGAAGCGCCGCTCCGGCGGGACGTCCGCGTACTCCATCCCCTTGATCGGCGCCACGTCCGAACGATCGCACCGGTTCCCGTTGAAGTCGTAGGACGTCGCGTCGTACACACAGTCCTTCCCCGCCTGACACCGCGACCGCCGGTCGGTCCCCCAGACATCCCCCTCCGGTCCCGTCAACGCGTTCCCGGCCCAGCGGCCGCCCTCACCGGAGATGTAGCTGTCGCCCAGCGAGACGATGGCCGCCGGTCTCGTCGGAGCACAGCCCACCGCAGACGTGGACCCGGCGGTGGGGGGGGGGCGGGGGGGGGGGGGGGGGGCGGCGGGGGGGGGGGGGGCGCCCCCCCCCGCGCCGGCCGCCCCGGGGGGGGCGGGCCCCGGCCGCGGAGGCCGCCCCCGACCTGGGTACGACTGGCGCCAGCACGGGGACCGGGGGACCTGGTCGGTTGCAGACCTGACCCCGACCGCGCGGGTCGACGGCGAAGGAGACGGGGTAGTGATCGGAGCTCTCCATATACGTGAGGCGGCGCGCCGCGTACTGATGGCCGGCTTGCAGCCCGTGGGCGACCATGTAGTCGTATTCCGACTCAGGGTTCGGTACCTCGTACGTCGGGAGTCCGGAGTCGATGATCTGAGTCCCCGGCCCGCCAAGCCCCAGCGGAAGTGTGTCGGGCTCCCGGTTGAAATCGCCCATCACCGTCCACGAGGCCGCCGGACCTGGATACTTGTTCGCAACGGCCTGAACCAGGCCAGGGGCATCCGGGCCTCTTGGGGAGTCCGCGTGGATGTTGTAGAACCAAGCGTCATCGCGGCGGATACCGAACGCGGGGCGGGGATTGGCAACACCCCCCACCGCCGGAAGCACACCGACTGCGGCTGCCGCCCGATCACTGACCGTCACCAGCGCCCGGCCATTTCGAGGGGTTTCCAGGTAGTAGACGTAGTAGACACGGCCGTTCCGCGGGTGGGTCCACTGGTACGTGACGACGCGGAACGCGCCGTCCGCGTCGTCGTTCCATCCGGGTGTATCGGTGTCGAACCCCGGACGCACGAACTTCACGTCCGTCTGCACCATGCCGGGCGGCACGGTGTCGGGATGCTCCTGCAACGCGACCACGTGGTACCGGTCCAAGAGGTGGGGCAGGTCGTCGGGGTTCGACCATTTCGCCGTGCCCCCTTGCATGTTCCACGTCGCCACCGTGACATCTGTGATAGCGGCGGAAGCAGGGGGTGCGAACGTCGGGAGTGTCTGCGCGAGCACGGCGATCAGGGCGAGCACCAGAACGACGGCTATGCGCGCCGGGAAGGATCGCGTCATCGGCGACCCTTTCATTAACTGTGAACGTAGTTGACGGTCAAGCATTCCGCTTCTCATATCTCACAGCGCCTCATCAGTAGACGGGGTGTCAAGTGACGATCGATCGAAGCAGCGGGCGGTATACGTCTCGTCAACACGGGGCGGAGCTTCAAGGAGGGCACCCGCTCCTCACAGCGGCAGTCGGACCGGAAGGTCGCTCCTGCCGACCCGGCCCCGGGCACTGCGCCGCCCCAGTGGACACCCTTACCTCTGTCTTGGTATCGCGGTCGGGGTCGGGCGACTCCTTCCACGTCTTGGTGCATTGAAAGGCGTCGCCGTGGTGGGCGAGCCGGCAGCGTAGCGCCGCACGGCCGATGCGGATCACACGGCTGTGGACCTCTCACCGGTAAGCGGCGAGTTCGCCGATGGACCAGCGGATGAAGGGTCAGCCGAGGCACAGGTGCGGGCCCAGGCCGGGTGCGGCCTGGGCCCGCTGGTCAGCCGTGGAAGGCGGGCCGCAGGAACGGGCGGTGTGCCGCGGCGGGGGCCGGTGTGGTCGGGAGGATGCGGCGGAGGGGGGACGGGGTGCCGCGTGGGGACCACTCGCGGGGGTAGCCGAGTGAGACCTCGTGGAAGGGGACGCCGTCGGTGCGGGTGGTGCGGGGAATGTGGAGGTGTCCGTAGACGACGGCGGCGGCGTGGAAGCGGCGGTGCCAGTCGGCGGTGCGCTCGGTGCCGCACCAGAGGGCGAACTCGGGGTGGCGCAGTACGTAGGTGGGGTCGCGGCGGAGCGGGAAGTGGTTGACCAGGACGGTGGGGAGGGCCGGGTCGAGGGCGGCGAGTCGGCCCTCGGTCAGCGCGAGTCGGGCCCGGCACCAGCTCTCGCGGTCGGGGAACGGGTCGGGGTGGAGCAGGAGTTCGTCGGTGCAGACCACCCCGGCGGCGTCCGCGGCGGCGAGCGCGGCCTCCTTGGTGGTGGTGCCGCGCGGACGGAAGGTGTAGTCGTAGAGCAGGAAGAGCGGCGCGACGGCGACCGGGCCGCCGGGGCCGGTCCAGACCGGGTACGGGTCCTCGGGGGTCACCACGCCGAGGCCGCGGCAGAGTTCGACCAGCGCCCGGTAGCGGGCGGCGCCGCGCAGTTGGACCGGGTCGTCGGGCAGGGTCCAGAGTTCGTGGTTGCCGGGCGCCCAGATGACTTTGGCGAAGCGGGAGTTGAGGAGTTCGAGGGTGCGGGCGACGTCCTCGAAGCGTTCGGCGACGTCGCCCGCGACGATCAGCCAGTCCTCGTCGGTGGCGGGGCGCAGGGCGGCGGCGACGGCGCGGTTCTCGGGGTAGCCGACGTGCAGGTCGGCGATGGCGAGCAGGTTCACGCACGCACCGCCAAGGGCTCGGTGGCGGCGAGGAGTTGGCGGGTGTAGGGGTCGGCGGGGCGGTCGAAGAGCCGGTCGGCTGGGGCGGTCTCGACGAGCCGGCCGTCCTTCATCACGGCGACCCGGTCGGCGAGGTGGCGGACCACGCCGAGGTCGTGCGAGATGAAGAGCAGGGCGAGGCCGAGGTCGCGGCGCAGGTCGGTGAGCAGGTCCAGGATCTGGGCCTGGACGGAGAGGTCGAGGGCGGAGACCGGTTCGTCGCAGACCAGCAGTTCCGGGACGGGCGCCAACGCCCTTGCAATGGCGACGCGTTGGCGCTGGCCGCCGGAGAGTTCGGTCGGCCGGCGGGTGAGCAGGGCGGTGGGCAGGCCGACCTGGTCGAGCAACTCGGCCACCCGGCGCCGCCGTTCGGTGCCGCGCGGCACGCCGGCGCGGGCGACGGCCTCGGCGACGACGCGTTCGACGGTGAAGCGGGGGTCGAAGGAGCCGAGCGGGTCCTGCTGGACGGCCTGGATCCGGAGCCGGTCGGCGCGGCGGCGGCGTTCGGTAAGTTCACTCCACGGGCGGCCGGCCAGTCGGACGGTGCCGGTGTCGGGGCCTTCCAGGCCGAGGACGATCCGGGCGGCGGTGGTCTTGCCGGAGCCGGACTCGCCGACCAGCCCGAGGGTCTCCCCCGGGTGGATCCGGAAGGAGACCTCGCGGACGACGGGGCGGCCGGCGTAGGACTTCCCGATCCGGTCGACGGCGAGGAGAGGGTCGGGGAGGAGGGGGTCCGGGAGGAGGGGGTCGGACCGCGAGTCGGATGGCGCCGGGGCGGGCGCCGGTTCGCGGACGGTGAGGGCGGCCGTGGCGGGGTGCCAGCAGCGCGCGCCGTGCGCGTCGACCGGGGGGAGGACGGTGCGGCAGGTCGGGTCGGCGGCGGCGCAGCGGGCCGCGTACGGGCAGCCGCCGGGTTCCGGGGCGGGCAGGCCGAGCGGTTCGGGGGCGAGCCGGGTGCCGCGGGTGCGGGCGCCGGGGACGGCGGCGAGCAGGGCGCGGGTGTACGGGTGGCGGGGGGCGGCGAGCAGGCGTGCGGTGGGGCCGGTCTCGACGATCCGGCCGCCGAACATCACCGCGACCCGGTCGGCGAGCCGGGCCACCACGGACAGGTCGTGGCTGATCAGCAGCAGGGCGGTGCCCTGGCGGCGGAGCTCGTCGAGCAGGTCGAGGACCTGGGCCTGGACGGTGACGTCGAGTGCGGTGGTCGGTTCGTCGGCGATCAGCAGGTCCGGCTCGGCGGCGAGCGCGGAGGCGATCAGGGCGCGCTGGCGCAGGCCGCCGGAGAGCTGGTGGGGGTACTGGGCGGCGCGTCGTTCGGGCTCGGGGACGCCGACGCGTTCGAGCAGCGAGCGGACCCGGGCGGGGGCCTCGTCCCGACCGGCCAGGCGGTGGACGCCCAGCGGTTCGGCGACCTCGGCGCCGACGGTGCGCAGCGGGTCGAGCGAGACCAGGGCGTCCTGGAGGACGAGCCCGATCCGGCGGCCGCGCACGCCCCGCCACTCGGTCTCGGTGAGCGCGGTGAGGTCGAGCCCGTCGAAGGCGAGCCGGCGGGCGGTGACGGCAGCGGGCGCGCGGCCGCCCGCCGCGGTGAGGCCGACCAGGGTGCGGGCGGTGACGCTCTTGCCGGAGCCGGACTCGCCGACCACGGCCAGGCACTCGCCCCGGTCGAGGGTGAGTGAGACGTCGCGGACGGCGTGCACGGGGCCGAAGCGCACGTCGAGGCCGTCGACGGCGAGCAGCGGCGTGGACGCGGCAGGGGTCGGCGACGGGAGCGACGGGGGCTCCGGGAGCGGCGGGGCGGCGGGCGTCATGCGTCGGTCCTCCGGGTGAAGCGGGCCTGGGCGCGGCGGCCGAGGACGTTGACGACCAGCGCGGTCGCGGTGATCGCGGCGCCCGGGAACACGCCGATCCACCAGGCGGTGGCGAGGAAGCGCCGCCCCTGGGAGAGCATCGCGCCCCACTCGGGGCTGGGCGGCTGCGGGCCGAGGCCGAGGAAGCTGAGCCCGGCCGCGGCGATCAGCGCGGTGCCGAAGCCGACGGTGGCGAGGACGAGCATCGGCCCGACGGCGTTCGGCAGCACGTGCCGGACGATCAGCAGCGGGCGCGGCAGACCGAGCCCGACGGCCGCCTCGACGTAGCCGGAGCGGCGGACCACCAGGGTCTCGGCGCGGACGATCCGCGCGTACCCGGGGACGAAGGCGATCGCGATGGCGAGCATGACGTTGAGCGATCCGGTGCCGAGGACGGTGACGGCGAGCAGGGCGAGCAGGATCGGCGGGAGGGCGAGCAGGACGTCGGCGAGCCGCATCAGCACCTGGTCGGCCCAGCGGCCGCCGAGGGCGGCGGCGAGGCCGAGCGCGGTGCCGCCGGTGATGGCGAAGGCGGTGGCGCCGAGGCCGAGCAGGAGGGAGGGCCGGGCGCCGTACAGGACGCGGGCGAGCAGGTCGCGGCCGAGCTGGTCGGTGCCGAACCAGTGCGCGGCGCCGGGCGGGGTGAGCGCCTCCACCGGGTGGGTGTCCACGGGTGAGGCGGAGGTGAGCAGGCCGGGGGCGAGGACGGCGAGCAGGAGCAGCGCGAGGGCGGCGAGGGCGGCCCCGAGCGCGAGGCGGCGGGCGAGCGGTGCACCGGGGCGGCGGCGGAGGAGCCGGGCGGGGTCGGCGGGCTCGGTGGCCTCGGTGGTAGTGGTCGGCTTCTCAAGGGTGGTGTGGGACATGGGAGTTCAGCCCGTCCTCAGTCGTGGGTCGATGACGAGGTAGAGCAGGTCGAGGAGGGTCGAGATCACCACGAAGACCAGCGCGGAGAGCAGCACCAGCCCGACCACCAGCGGCAGGTCCTTGTTGGTGGTCGCCTGGAGGGTGAGCGCGCCGATGCCGGGCCGGCCGAACACCGACTCGACCAGCACCGCCCCGCCGAGCAGCGACCCGGTGAGCCAGCCGGTCAGGGTGACCACCGGGACCGCGGCGTGCCGCAGCGCGTGCCGCCACACCACCGCCGCCGAACCGAGGCCCCGGGCCCGGGCGGTGAGCGCGAACGGCCGGCCGAGCGCCGCCTCCAGGCCCTCGCGGAGCACCTGGGCGAGCATCCCGGCCACCGGCAGGGCGAGCGTGACGGCGGGCAGCACGAGCGCGGCGAATCCGTCGTCCCCGGCGACCGGGAAGATCCGCAGCTGGAAGGAGAAGGCGGTGAGCAGCAGGATGCCGATCCAGTAGGAGGGACTGGAGACGGCGAGCAGTTCGGCGAACGAGCTGAGCGCGCGCAGGGCGGGCCGCCGGCCGGCCGTGGCGACGGCCGCGCCGAGCGCCAGCAGGACGGCCAACCCGAGCGCGGTGAGGCCGAGTTCGACGGTCGGTCCGAGCTGGTCGGCGATCAGGTCGACGACCGGGCGCTGGAGCTGGTAGGACTCGCCGAGGTCGCCGGTCAGCAGGTGGCCGAGGTAGGTCAGGTACTGGACGGGCACCGGCTGGTCGAGCCCGTACTGCTGCTGGATCGCGGCCTTCACCTCGGGGGTGGCGGCGGTGCCCGGGCCGAGCATGACGGTGACCGGATCGCCCGGGATCAGCTGGAGGGCGGCGAAGGCGACGGTGGCGGCGCCGAGCAGCACGGCGAGCGCGCCGAGCAGGCGGCGCACCGCCGCCCGCACCAGGCGGGCGGCGGTGGCCGCGCGGGCGGCGGTGGCCACCGGATCGGCGGCGGCCGGTCGAGCGCTGTCGGTGCTCACTTGGCGAGCCAGGCGCCGTGGAAGGCGAGCCAGGTGTTCGGGTCCGCCTTGAGGCCGCGCACCTTGACCGAGCTGCCGACCACGGCGGTCCGCACGTACAGCGGGACGATCAGGCCGAGCTCGATGGCCCGCCGCTGGGTCTTGGTGTAAACGTCCTGGCGGACGGCCTTGTCGAACGTCCCCTTGCCCGTCGTGGTCCACTCGTCGAGCTGGGCGTCCTGGTAGAAGGTGGCGTTCTGGCCGCCGGTGGAGGGCTTGCTGGCGCTGTGGAAGTACAGCCGCAGCACGTCCGGGTCGAAGCGGGCCCAGCTGTAGTCGGCGATGTGCTCCTTGCCGCCGTAGGTGTTGGCGATGAAGGTGCCGATGTCCAGCCGGGGCCGGGTCACCTCGACGCCGATCTTCTTGAGGTCCGCCTGGATGGCCTGACCGAGGGTCTCGCGCTGCTCGCGGACGTACTCGGCGGGCGGCAGCGGCCACTCCAGGGTGAGCCGCTTGCCGTCCTTCGTGCGGTAGCCGTCGCCGTCGCGCGCCGTCCAACCCGCCTCGTCCAGTGCCTTGTTGGCGGCCGCCTGGTCGTACGGCCAGGACTTCTCCAGCGACTTGTCGTAGTACGGGGTGCTCGGCCCGACCGGGCTCCAGGCGCGCTTGTAGACGCCGAAGTAGACGGACTGGACGTCGGTGTCGAGGTCGATGCCGCGCTGGACCGCCTTGCGCACCAGCGGATCGTCCAGCGGGGCCTTGCTGGTGTTGAGGACGAGCGCGTAGTTGGCACCGGGCGCGTCGGTGGCGATGGTGCGCAGCTTCGGGTCGCCCTGGACGGTGCGGACGTCGGCCGGCGGGATCGGCTCGGCCACCTGCACCTGGCCGCTGTTGAGCGCGCCCACCCGGACCGAGTCCTCGGCGAGGAAGCGGATGGTGAGCTTCTCCAGGTAGGCCGGGCCCTGGTGGTTGGCGGACGGCGGCGCCCAGTTGTAGTCGGGGTTGCGGGTGAAGACGGCGCTCTGCCCCTTGGTGTAGGAGCTGAACACGAACGGGCCGGTGCCGACGTCGGCCGGACCGCCGGCGCCGAGCTTGGTGCCGTTCTCCTTGATCGCCTTCGGGGAGTAGAAGCCCAGGTAGGCGGTGCTGGCGGCCTGAAGGAACGGCGCGAAGGGCTCGGCGAAGGACACCTTGACGGTGCGCGGGTCGATCACCTCCGTCCCGGTGTACGGGCCGAGCAGGCTGGCCGCGTACTGGGACTTGGTCTCCTTGGCCACGATCCGGTCGAAGTTCGCCTTGACCGCCTCGGCGTCGAACGGCGTGCCGTCGGTGAACTTGACGCCCTCGCGCAGGTGGAAGGTGTAGCTCTTGAGGTCCGGCGCGACCTCCCAGGAGGTGGCCAGCCAGGGCTGGAACTCCCCCTTGTCGTCCTGGTGGACGAGCGAGTCGAAGACGTTGCGCTGGATGGCGCCGGTGATGTCCTGCTGGCTGACGTGGATGTCGAAGGAGATCGGCTCGACGTCGGTGGCGTAGGTCAGCGCCCCGCCCTGGACCGGCTGCTCGGCGGTGCCGTCCTGGCCCGCGGTCGCGCCCGCTCCGGAGCCGGAACCGGGTCCGGTGCCGGTGCCGGTGCCGGAGCTGCAGCCCGCCAGGAGCAGCACCCCGGCGGTGAGGGCGGCGAGCAGCGGGAGGGGCCGGGGCCCGGTGATGGGCATGCTGGTGACTCCGTGATGGTGGGAGGGGGTGTGCTGGGAGGGATGCCGAGAAGGTATCGACGCCCCGGTGGCGGCGAACCCCTACCGGACCCCTAGCTCACCCTTACCGGGCGGCGGCGGGTGGCGGGCGTGGCGGACGGGGTCCGGCGGGCGGGTGACTGGTGCGGCGCTTGACGTCGGGCGGGCGGGTGACGGACGCGCGGTCCCGTGCCGTCAGAGCCCGGCGGCGAGCCGTTCGTAGCTGCGGCGGAGCACCTGGCAGGCGCGGCGGGCCGGGCCGGCGAAGGTGGGGTCGGTGGTCAGCGTCGACCAGTGGGCCAGCCGGTCCAGCGCCGCGCGGCGCAGTTCGGCGCGGCCGGTGCCCTCGGGCAGGCCGAGCCGGGCGGCCGTGCCGGTGCCGAACTCGCCGATCACCCGCCGCAGTTCCAGCCGGTCGGCCTCGGCCAGGTCGGCGAGCCGCCCGTCGTAGCAGTCGCGCAGCACGGTCAGCTCGCGGAAGGCGTGCTGCTGCACCTCCAGGTCGACGAAGCGGCCGACCGCCCGGTCGACGGCGGCCCGGAGCCGGGGGTCGGTCGCCCCGCCGGGTGGGAGCGTGTCGGGGAGGGTGCGGGCGCGGTCGACGATGCGGCGCAGCTTGATCAGGTCGGCGCGGGCCCCGAAGTGGTCGGCGAGCAGCCGGCGGAAGTCCGCGAGGCCGCTGCGCCGGTCGAGTTCGGCGCGCAGCTCGGGCAGGTTGTCGACGCCGTCCCGGATCAGCCCGCAGGCGAGCGTCAGGCCGTAGCCGGCCAGCAGCCCGAACAGCCGCTCGCGCCGGTCGGCCGGGACGGGCAGGTCCGGGTAGGGGCGGGTGGTGAAGTACGGGCCGCGGGCGGCGCGCCGGGCCAGCAGGACGGGCTCGACGGTGGCGAGCGCGGCGAGGTCGGCGTGGTCCGCCTCGGTGAGCTGTCCGGCGGCGGCACCGACCAGGCTGCACACCGGGCGCAGGTCGTACATCAGCCGGGTGCCGCCGGCGGCGGTCATCACCCGGTCGGCGACCCGGCGCCCCTCGGCGAGCGGGTCGGGGTGCTCGGGCCAGTACAGCTCGGTCTTGGTGAGGACCCCGACGGTGGTCAGCGCGCCGCCGGGGGTCCGGGTTCCGCCGGGGGCCGGGGTGCCCGGGCGGGGTGTGCCGCCCGGACCGCCGCCTGGGTCGGCACCCGGGCCCGTACCTGGGCCGCCGCCCGGGCCGAAGCCCGCGCCGGTGAAGTCGGCCAGCAGCTCCTCCTCGCCCTGCGCGAGGCCGCGGGCGAAGACCAGCACCAGGGCGTCGGCGCTGCCCGCGTGACCGAGCGAGTCGGCGCGTACGTCGTCCGCCGAACGCCCCAGGAACCGCAGGGTGTTGGCCGAGTCGACGCCGAGCACCGAGTCCAGGCCCGGGGTGTCCACCAGGTCGAAGGAGCGGAGGTAGGGGCTGGGATCGGTGACCACCAGGTGGTCGATCGCCCGCAGCCGGTCCCGGTCCGCGGGGTCCTCGTCGCCGCGCGCCCGGGCGGTGAGCGCGCGCAGCTCGTCCGGGTGGTGGCGGCTGACCGGGCGGCCGTCCTTGTAGTGGACGGTGACGGTGCGGTCCGGGCCGTGGGTGAGCCGGCTGACGTTGAAGGTCAGCTCCTCGGCGCCGGTCTCCACCCGGTGCGCCCCGAGCAGGGCGTTGACCAGGGTGGACTTGCCCGCGCTGACCCGGCCGACCAGGGCGACCCGCATCGGGCGGGCGGCCAGTTCGCGGTAGCCGTCGAGCGCGTCCAGGGCGGGGAGCAGGGCGTCCGGGGCCCGGTAGCGGGGGCCGAGCAGCTCGGCGGCCTCGGCGACGGCGCGCTCGGTGGCCTCGCGGACGGTGTGGTCGGGGGCTTCGAGGGTGGTGGGGTCGGGGCCAGGGTCGGTCGGTTCGGCGTCGGTGGGCGACGCCGGGCGTTCGGAGGCGGCGCGCGCGGGTGCGTGCCCGTCCGGCGGCAGGTGCGGTGGCGCGTGCGGCGGCGCGTGCGGTGGGGTCGGCTCGCCGCCGCCGCGTCCGAACCGCCACCAGCGGCCACGTCCGGCCGAGCCTGCCGGCCCCGCCGAGCCCGCCGAACCGGCCGGGCTCACCGGGCCTCCGCCAGCAACGCCGTCAGCCGCGCGCCCAGCTGCTCCACCCCCGCTCTGACCTCCGTCAACGGACGCCGCTCCAGGCCGAGTTCGGCGGCCCGCCGGGTCGCCTGCTCCCAGGTGGCGCTCTGCGCGGCCGCCAGCCGGGCCAGGGTGTCCCGGCCTGCGGCCTGTTCGCGGGCGATCCGGCTCTCCAGCTCTGCCCGCACCGCCTCCGCCAGCGTCCGCGTCAAGTCCCGGACGGCATTGGCCAGATGGGCGTACTGGCCGGCCCGCATCGCCTCCAGCTCGGTCCGCAGACTGTTCCGGCGGGCCGTCCGGTCGGCGATCTGCTGGTCCCGGACCGCGCCCCGGTACCCGGCCACCCCGCCGAACAGCGCGCCCACCACCGAGCCGATCGAGGAACCGATCTGGGCCCCCACCGCCGTCCCGGCCCCGGGCAGCACCAGGGTCCCGATGATCGCGCCGATCGCACCCGCCGCCAGCCCGCCCGCCGTCGTCCCCATCCCGGAGCCGGAGGACACCGCGCGCAGCCGACCACCGCCGCGCGCCGCACGTTCCCCCTCCCCCAGCCGCCCGGTCACCGCCAGCGCCGGCACCGGCGGCTCCGGCAGCCCGCCGGCCGGGCGGGCGTCCAGCTCCAGGCCGTTGCGGCGGGCGAAGTCGGCCTGGAGCTCCGCCGCCCGCGACCCGGCCAGCTCGCCGACCGTCCCGGTGACCAGTGCCGCGTCCGCCGCCAACTGCCCGACCAGCCGGTCCGGATCGGCCAGCATCGCCTCGTCGTAGAGGTACTCGGTGCGGAACCGGTGCCACACCTCGTCCAGTTCGCGCTGCGCCCGAGTGCCCAGCGCTCGCCCCAAATCAGCCACGGAGTCGACCAGTTCGCGGCGCCAGCGGGCCTCGGAGGAGGCCAGTTCGGCGATCCGGCGCTGCCGCTCCTCGGCGTCCGACCGGAGTTCGGCGAGCCGGGTGCGGGTCTCGTCGAGCAGGGAGTGCAGCTCGGCGTCGACCGGGGCGAGCATCGCCCGGGCCGAGGCCTCCAGTTCGGCCAGCGCCCCGCCCACCAGCAGCGAGGCCCGCCGCCGGGCCAGCGCCGACCAGAGCACCCGCTCGAACTCCTCGAAGTTGCTGATCTCCAGGTCCTCCGGGTCGCCGTCGGCCAGGAAGTCCAGCTTCGCCCGGGCCGAGACCGGCACCAGCGGGACCTCATCGGGGGCGAGCCCGGTGGCGGCGGCCAGCTTGGCGAGGGTGTTGGCCTGGATGGCGGTGTAGTCGCCGACCGTGTCGATCTTGGTCAGGGCGAAGACCAGCCCGTCCGTGCCGTCCAGCGCCCGGGACGCGGCCGCCGCCCGGGAGAGGAAGCGCAGCTCGCTCTCGGTCAGCGGCTGGGTCGCGTCGGCGACGAACACCAGCGCGTCCGCCTGCGGAAGGAACCCGGCGGTCACGGCGGTGTGCGCCTGGTAGACCGCCCCGACGCCCGGGGTGTCCACCAGCACCAGACCGGAGGCGAGCCGGGGGTTCGGCAGCCGGACGGAGATCAGCCGCGCCCGCTTGACGTTCCCCGGGTTGCCGGACTCGGTGGCGAACTCGGCGATCCGGGCGCGTGGGATCTCCACCTGCTGCGGCTCGCCGCCGACTTGGTCCTCGGGCGGGTCGAGCGTGACCACCACCCGCTCGACCGGGCCGTACGCGGCGGTGGTGACCAGGCTGGTGGCGAAGTAGGTGTCCCGGGGGAACAGGTCCGGCTCCTCCAGCAGCGCGTTCAGCAGACTGGACTTGCCGCGCTTGAACTCCCCGCACACCACCACCGTCAACGTCCCCTCGCGCAGCCGCCGTTCGGCCGCCGCCAGCCGCTCGGCGGTCACCGCGTGCCGCGCCGCGCCGGCGGCCGCGAGCGGGCCGAGCACGGCGTACAGCGCGAGGGTGTCGGCGCGCAGGGCGTCGAGCGCGCGGGCGGGGGAACGAGGGGCGGGGGAACGGGGAGCGGCTTCGGCGGAGGTCATCCGGATCCTCGCGGGTGCGGTGGGGATGTGTGGCGGGGTCAGATCTGGTCGGGGCCGATGATCCCGCGCAACTCGTCCTCCATCGAGGCGAGTTGCTCAGGATCGGCGTCGAGGATGGCGCGGATCAGGTCGGTCGGGTCGACCGCCGTCGGATCGACCGGGGCGGCGTCGGTGAGCAGCGGGTCGGGGTTCGGCGCCCCGCCGACCTCACCCGGATCACCGGCGGGCCCGAAGGCGTCGGCCTCGATGTCCTCCTCGGCGTGGAGGTCGAGCGCCTCGACCAGGTCGTCGACCAGATCGGTGACGAACTCGGCCGCCTCCTCGACGAATTCGACGACCTCGGCGAAGCCGTCGACCGCGTCCTGCTGGTCCGGCAGGTGCAGCGGGTCCCCGCCGCCCGGGTCGAACATCCGGTCCTCCTTCACCTTCCGCTCCGACGGGCCCGTCCGGTGACGCGCCGGAAGTACCAGAGCAGCCCGAGGCCGAGCAGCCAGATCCCGGCGGTCAGGAAGTGCCACCCGTCCGAACTCATCGACAGCGAGAACAGGACGCCGAACACCACCGCCGCCACCACCGCCGGAAGGGCCAGCAGCCGCGCCAGCGGGAACCGGCGGGTGCCGGTCCAGGCCAGGGCGACCAGCCCGGCGCCGGCGAGCACGACCAGCAGCAGGACGGCGGCGTTCCCGAGTTCCTGCCCGTATCCCACGTGTTCGTAGCAGTAGCCGTGGTAACTGCTCCAGTCGACGCACTCCTTGTTGGCGGCGGCGTTGCTGAACCCCCCGCCGATGGCGATCAGGCCCGCCGCGCCCGCCAGCCAGTCGTACCACCGCACCCCGCGCGAGCCGATGTCGACCGGCGCCGGGCCCGCCGCGACGCCCGCACCGCCCTCTTGCTCCACCGCGAGCAGCCACTCCCCCGCACTCACCGTCTCACCGGGGGCGCGGAGTTGGCGGACGACGCGGCCCGGGGCGGCGGCCGCCAGCTCCAGCAGCGCGCCCTCCGGGGTGCGCAGGGTCCCGAGGGCCGCGGCGGCCGGGTAGCGCGTGCCCGGGTGGACGTGCCACTCGGTGAGTTCGGCGGGTGCGGCGAGGTCCCAGGCGAGCGGGACGGCGTCCGGCTCGGTGGCGGTGGGCAGCAGGCGGCGGTCGGCCGAGCGGGCGGCCCAGGTGGCCGCTCCGTGCACGACGGCCAGATCCGGGTCCTCGACCAGCCGCAGCGGCCGCTTCAGCCGGTCGGCCAGCAGCGCCCCGACCGCCGGGATCCGCGTCGTGCCGCCGACCAGCAGCACCGCGTCGACATCCTTGGCCCGCACCCCGTGGTCGGCGAGCAGCTGCCGGCAGCAGGCCACCGTACGGTCGAGCAACGGCGCGATCAGCGCGTCGAGCCGGGTGCGGGCGACCCGGCTCGCCGGGGTGACGGGGGTGAAGTAGTCCTCCACCTCCGGGGCTTCGCTCAGCTGGTGCTTGATCCGGCGGACGAAGTCGCCGAGTTCGAGCCGGGCTCGGGTCGCCCCGGCGGCCATCAGCGGGTCCAGCCACTCGCGTGCGTCGGCGGCGATGCCCCCGGTGAGCAGCGCGTCGATGTCGCGGCCGCCGCAGTCGTCGAGCGCGGCGTGCCCGAGGACGGTGTGCGAGGCGCCGTCCGGGCCGATCCGGACCAGGGCCGTGTCGAAGGTGCCGCCGCCGAAGTCGTACACCAGCACCGTCTGCCCGGGTGCGAACGGTTCCCCCGCCACGGTGGCGTGGGCGGCCGCGACCGGCTCGGCCAGCAGTTCGACGCTGCGGAAACCCGCCTCCGCGCCGGCCGTCAGCATCGCCTCCCGGCGCGGGTCCACCGGCCCGTACGAGGCGGGCACCGTCACCACCAGCCGGTCCACGTCCCGGCCGATCACCGCCCGCGCCTGGGTCCGGAACTCGGCCAGCACGGCCGCCACCAGGCTGACCGCCGGGAAGAGCCGCCCGCCCAGCACGACCGGCGCGCGTTCGCCCAGGTCGCGCTTGAACTCGGTCCGGTAGGCGTCCGGTTCGGCCCGCTTGCGGCGCTCCGCCGCCGAGCCGACCAGCAGCCGCCCGTCCGGCCCGACGGACACCGCCGACGGCCAGGACAGCAGGCCGCTGGACGGCTCCTTCAGCGGCCGCTCACGCCCGTCCAGGACGACGGCAGCCGCCGAGGAGGAGGTGCCGAAGTCGACGACGAGCACGGGTTCGGTCACGCCGTACCCTCTCTTTCCGTTGTGGGTCCTGTGACGACCTATTGCGATCAGTTCTGCGGTGAGCTCTTGCGATGAGCTCTCGCGGTGATGACGGCCTATCGCAGGGGTTATCCGAATTGCGAACGTTAGAGGTTCTTACGCTGCCTACAGGGGATCGCGATGCTGATGTGGTGCTTCAGTCGCCGTGGCGGGCCAGGCGGACGGCCCAGCCGACCCCGCCGGCGGCCATGAGGTACGGCAGCACGACATCGAGGGCCCCGACGAACCTCCCGTCCGCCCGCACCATCGTCAGCACCACGGCGCCCGCGAGCGCGGCCACCGCGCCCAGCCCCAGGGCCGCACGAGCGCCGGCCGAGTACCCCCGGCCCCGGACGGCGGCGACCGCGCAGGTCACCGTGAGCGCGAGGAGGACGGTGGCGGCGACGACCACGACACCGGTCTCGCCGAGCAGCCAGGGCCCGCGGATCTCGGCGAGGTTCATCGGAGTGCCCCGTTCACCACGACCAGCCCGGCGAAGTACAGCGCACACCAGCTGGCCACCGGCAGGCCCGAGACCCGTTCGCCGAGCCGGTCGGCGGCGGCGAGCCCGAGACCGGTCACCCCGCCCGCGGCGGCGACCCCGCCCGCGAGGATCACGATCCACTCGCTGCCGGAGAACTCCCCGGCCCGGGCCGCGACCAGCGCCACCGCGCCCGCACCGAGCGCGAGGCCGGTCCAGAGCAGTGGCCGGGACCCGCCGGTGGCACCCCGCACGGCCAGCCCCCCGGCGAGCGCGGCGACCAGGCAGGGCAAGGCGACCAGGGGGAAGGCCACCGCGTCGAAGGCGTCGTAGCCCGGCCACGGCGAACCGGCCGCGAACCAGGTCGCTCCGACCGCGAGGACCGCCCCCAGCAGGCCGCGCAGCCAGGTCCGCCACGCCACCGCGTCGTCCCCGCGCCCGCGACGGCGAACCGACAGGGCGGCGGCGACCAGCGCGGTGCCGAGCAGCAGCGTGCCGAGCGTCTGGAGCTGGTAGCCCACCGGGCTCGCGTCGAACGGGAGCCGGATGTTCGGGCGGCGGTAGCTCGCGTCGGCGACCCAGCCCACCACCGCCACGGTCAGGGCGACGGCCGCGCCGACCGCGGGCCCGGCCGTCCCGGCCACTCCCCGGGCCGCGGCGGTGACCGCCGCCACCAGGGCGACCAGGGCCGCGTAGCCGAGCAGGAGGAACATGCCCTGCCCGGGGTCGACCTGGTCGAGGAGGCCGAGCAGTCCGTAGCCGAGAACGACCGCGCCGAACAGGGCGAGCATCGCCGTGCCGGTGCGGCCGCGCCAGACCGGACGGCCCGGAGGCGGCGCGGGCGGATAGCCGGGTGGATGGCTCAGCGGATGGCCGGGTTGGTAGCCGGGTGGTGCGTGGTAGCCAGGCGACGCCGCCGGGTCGGGCGCGCCGAGCGGCTGGACGGCGAGCAGCCACTCACCCGGGCCGACCGCGGTCCCCGGAGCTGCCAACTGCCGGACCACGGTGCCGGGTTCGTCGGCGGTCAGCTCCCAGAGGCTGCCGTCGGGCAGGCGGAGCGAGCCCAGGGTGGCACCGGCCGGATATGCGACGGCGGGCGGGACGGCCCAGTCCGCGAGTTCGGCCGTCGGGGCGGGGAAGCCCCAGGCCAGCGGCCGGTTGTGAGCAGGGAGGGCGAGCGGGCTGAGGCGGCGGTCGGCGGAGCGGGCGGCCCAGGCGGCGGCGCCGTGCACGACGGCCAGGTCCGGGTCCTCGACCAGCCGCAGCGGCCGGCTCAACCGGTCGGCCAGCAGCGCCCGGACGGCGGGGATCCGGGTGGTGCCGCCGACCAGCAGCACCGAGTCCACGGCCCGGGCCCGTACCCCGCAGTCGGCGAGCAGCTGTCGGCAGCAGATCACCGTCCGGTCGAGCAACGGGCCGATCAGCACGTCGAGTTCGTCGCGGGCGACCCGACTGGCCGGGCCGAGCGGGGTGAGGTAGTCCTCGACCTGGGTGGACTCGGTGAGCTGGTGCTTGATCCGGCGGACGAAGTCGCCGAGCTCCAATTGGGCCCGCAGCGCGCCCGCCCCGCCCGCACCGAGCAGCGGTTCCAGCCAGTCGCGCCCGCGTTCGCGGATCCGCCCGGCGAGCAGCGCGTCGATGTCGCGGCCGCCGCAGTCGTCGAGCGCGGCGTGCCCGAGCACGGTGTGCGCGGCGCCGTCCGCGCCGATCCGCACGAGGGCCGTGTCGAAGGTGCCGCCGCCGAAGTCGTACACCAGCACCGTCTCACCGGCCGCGAACGGTTCCCCCGCCACCGTGGCGTGAGCGGCCGCCACCGGCTCGGCCAGCAGTTCGACGCTCCGGAAACCCGCCGCCGCGCCAGCCGTCAGCATCGCCTCGCGGCGCGGGTCCACCGGCCCGTACGAAGCGGGCACCGTCACCACCAGCCGGTCGATGCCGCGGCCGATCATGACCTGTCCCTGAGCGCGGAACTCCGCCAGCACGGCGGCCACCAGGTCGGCCACCGCGTACTGCCGGCCCCCGAGCGGAACGGGCGCGCGTTCGCCCAGGTCACGCTTGAACTCGGCACGGTAGCCGGACGGTTCGGCCCGCTTGCGGTGCTCGGCCGCCGAGCCGACCAGCAGCCGGCCGTCCGGGTCGACGGACACCGCCGACGGCCAGGACAGCAGGCCGCTCGACGGCTCCTTCACCAGCCGCTCGCCCCGGTCCAGCACCACGGCCGCCGCCGAGGACGACGTTCCGAAGTCCACCACGAGCACCGGTTCGGTCACGCTCCACCCCCTGGACACACCCGGCCGGCGGTGACGGATCCGGCCCGGGTTCGCGGCGAGGATAGCAGCGGCGGATCTTCCGGTTCCGCCGCTTCGGGGCAGGCCGGGGACACCGATGCGATGTCGTGATGGACAGTCCACGGAGGGATGTTGATGGACCGTCAGGTTGTTGCGGAGGGATCGGTGGGGGTACCCGGACGGCCGTTCGGGCGCGCCGCCGCGGCACCGGTCGCGGGCGCCGCCGCGGGTGCCCGGCGCGGGGTGTCGGCGATCAGCCGCGGTGGTGGCGGTGGAGCGGGTAGCGGGGGACGGAACGACGGTGCGCGATCCGCCAGCCGTCCGGGGTGCGCGTGAACACGTCGAAGTAGTCGCCGTTGTGGACGCTGCCGTCCGGCAGGATCGCCAGGTAGCGGCTGCGGCCGCGGACGGTGCCGTCCGGGTCGACGGTGAGCACCGAGTCCACGGTCTGGTGATCCGGGTGCTCCGGGCCCAGATCGCGGGCGAACACCCGGATCTTCTCCAGTCCGGTGAACACCGCGCCGGTGCGGGCGAGTTCGATCACCCCGTCCTCGGCGAACACCCCCGCCAGCGCCTCGGCGTCGGCGTTGTCGAAGGCGTGGGAGAACCGGGCGAGCAGCTGGCGCAGTTCCTCGGCGTCGGCCGGGGTCAGGCTGGTGGTCATGCATGTGCTCCTGAGGGTTGGGCTGGGAGGGAACGGGCCCGGCCGCCGGCGGTGGCGGTCGGCCGGGCCGTGGTGGCTCCAGGTGGGTGGGACCGGTTGCCGTCAGACGGTGGCGGGGGCCAGCTGCTGGACGATGCCCAGGCGGTCCGGCAGCACGTTGTAGCGGACCACCTGACCGTCGCGGACGGTCAGCCAGCTGATGCTGTGGCCGACGAAGGAGCGCCCGGTGGCCGGCACGCCGAACACCGGCCCGACGTGCACGCCCTCGATCCGCCAGAAGGCGATCACCCGGTCACCCTCGGCCACCAGGTCCTCCACCGTCGCCTTGACGTCGCGGACGTTCTCCCAGAGCCAGCGCAGGTGCTCGCGGAAGTCCTCCCGGGTGCCGCTGCCGCCCGGGCCGACCCGGGTCTCATCGGCGGCGTCCTCGGCGACCAGCTCCTCCAGCAGCTCGATCCGCTGCTCGCTGACCAGCTCGTGGTAGTACCGCTCGACCAGGGCCTTGTTCGCCGCCAGGGTCGTCGTGGTGGGGGTGTCGGTCGTCTCGGTGCTCATCGTTCTCGCTCTCCTCGGTAGACGGGGACGGGTGGTTGGGGTTGCTTCGGTACTTCGGTGGTGCGGTACTTTGCGGTACTTCCGTGGTGCGGTACTTAGGTGGTGCGGTACTTCGGAACTGCATCCGGGGGCGGGTGCCCCGTCAGTGGCCCGGGGCCGCGGGCGGGAGCAGGATGCCCCCGTTGGCGCTCAGCCCGCCGTCCACCGGGACGGTGACCCCGGTGACGTAGGAGGCCGCCGGGGAGGTCAGGAACCAAACCACCTCGGCCTGTTCGCGCGCCTCGGCCCAGCGCTGGGCGGGGATCCGGCGGGTGATGAACGCCGAGAACTGCGGGTCCGCGACCTGCCCCGCCGTCAGCCCGGTGACGGTGCCGCCGGGGGCGATCGCGTTGATCCGGATCCCCTCGGCCGCGTAGTCGATGGCCGTGCCCCGGACCAGGTTGATCACCGCCGCCTTGGTCGCGTTGTACGCCCAGGTCCCCGGGTCCCCGCGCAGGCCGGAGACCGAGGAGGTGGCGACGATCGCCCCGCCCCCGACCGCCCGCAGGGCCGGCACCGCGGCCCGGATGCCGAGCACGACGCTGCGCACGTTGACGGCGAACAGGCGGTCGAAGCGCTCGACCGCGCCCGGCGCCTCCAGCGGGCCGCCGCCTCCGGTGCCCGCGTTCAGCACCGCCGCGTCCAGCCGCCCCCACCGCTCCTGCGCGAGGGCCACCGCCCGGACGTTGACCTCCTCCTGCGACACGTCGCCGGCCAGCGTCGCCACGCCCTCCAGCTCGGCGAGCGCCGCCAACCCCGCCGCGTCGATGTCCACCGCCACCACGCGGTGCCCGCGCTCCGCGTACAGCCGGGCCGTCGCCTCGCCGATGCCCGACGCCGCGCCGGTGACCAGCACTACCGGGTGGGTCATGCCACTTCCTTTCGCTCGTTCGAATCGTCCTGCTCGTTACTTCTCGGTGTTCTCGTGCTCGTGCTCGTGCTCGTGGTCCCGGTCGTTCTCTCGGTCGCTGCCGCGCTCGATGGCGTCGACCCAGCGGCGGACGGCGGCCGCGGTGGTCGGGGTGTGCTGCTCCAGGACGGTGAAGTGGTCGCCGGGGATGTCCGACACCTCGTGCGGCACCGGCCAGTAGGCCCGCCAGTCCGCATGTCCCGTCTCGTCGACGACCGTGCCGCGCAGCGGGGTGTCGGCACGCAGGGCCAGGATCGGCGCGGTGAGCGGACTGGGCTCCCAGCCGGCGAGGACGTTGTTGTAACCGCCCATCGCGGTGAGGCTGGCGTCGCTCCAGATCATGTCGTACTGCTCGATCCGGTCGATCATGCCGCCGAGCATCGCGTGCAGCCACCAGTCGCCCATGCCCTCGCGGGCCGCACTGTCCATCGGGTAGGAGTCGACCAGCACCAACCCCGCCACCGCCCGGCCGCGCGCCTCCAGCCGCTCGGCCACGGCGTGCGCGACGCAGCCGCCCATCGAACGGCCGATGATGACGAACGGCCGCTCCTGGCCGAGCAGTTCGAGCACCGTCTCGGTGTGCATGGTGAGGTAGGTGTCGAGGTCGTCGGGCAGCGGGTCGGACGGGTCCCAGCCCGGCGACGGCACCACAAAGACGTCCCGCTCCCCCTGGAAGGCGTGCCCCAGCCGGGCGTACTCGTGCGGTCCGGAGATCGCGCTCAGTGCGGGGAAGGCCACGATCGCCAACTCCCCGTCGCCCGAGGCGAGTCGGATCGGCTCCTGGACGTGCGCGGTCCGCTCCTCAGCGCCGAACCGAGAGCGCAGGTGGGACGCCACGCCGATCAGCGCGGACGCCTCCGGGAAGCTGCCCTGGGCGGCGAGGCGGCGGTAGAGCGTGGCGAGCGGGTGCCGGGGGTCGTCGGTGCCGGTGGCCGTGGTGCTCGCGGCGTTGACCGGGGCTGCCGCCGCCGGCTCGCTCGCCGCCGACGCACCGGTACCGCCCGGAATCTCCGCCTTGCCGATCAACTCGGCGACGTGCTGGGCGAGTTTGGTCGGGTCCGGGTGGTCGAAGGTGACCGTCGGAGGCAGCCGCAGGCCGGTGGCGGCGGTGATCCGGTTGCGCAGCTCGACGGCGCTGAGGGAGTCCAGCCCCAGGTCGTTGAACAGTCGCGCGGCCGGAACCGACCCTGACTCGCTGCCCAGCACCCCGGCCACCTCGACCAGGATCAACTCCAGCACTGCTGACGTTCGTTCCGCCTCGCCGAGGGCGGCGAGGCGGGGCAGCAGGGTGGACGCCCCGCCGCCGGTCGCCGCCGACCTAGCGGTCCGCCGCGCCGGCGGAACCAGCCCGCGCAGCAGCGACGGGACGCTCCGCTGCGCCCGGACGGCGGCCAGGTCGAGCGGCGCGGCCACCAGGTTGCCGGTGTTCACCCGGGCGGCCGCGTCGAACAACCGTGTGCCGTGCTCGTCGGAGATCGTCCGGATGCCCGCTCGGGCCGACCGGCGGAGGTCGGCTTCGGTGAGGTGTCCGGTGATGCCGCTGGCTTGGGCCCATTGGCCCCAGGCGAGGGATTGGGCGGGCAGGCCGATGGTGCGGCGGTGGGCGGCGAGGGCGTCGAGGTAGGTGTTCGCGGCCGCGTAACTCGCCTGCCCCGGGCCGCCGAGGACGGCGGCGACGGAGGAGTAGAGGACGAAGGCGGCGAGGTCGTGGCCTCGGGTGAGTTCGTGGAGGTGGCGGGCGCCGTCGGCCTTGGGCGCCCAGACGGTGGCGAGCCGTTCGGGGGTGAGGGCGGTCAGGACGCCGTCGTCGACGACGCCGGCGGTGTGGATGACCGCGGTGAGCGGGTGGGCGGTGGGGACGGCGGCGATCGCGGCGGCGAGCGCGTCGCGGTCGGCGGTGTCGGCGGCGGTGAGTGTGACGGTGGCGCCGAGCGCGGTGAGGTCGGTGATCAGGTCGGCGGCTCCCGGGGCTTCGGTGCCGCGGCGGGAGAGCAGGAGGAGGTGGCGGACGCCGTGTTCGGTGACGAGGTGGCGGGCGAGCAGTGCGCCCAGGGTGCCGGTGCCGCCGGTGATCAGGACGGTGCCGTCCGCTGCCCAGGGGCGGGCGGTGTCCACCTCGGGCACGGTCACCCGGGCCAGGCGCGGGATGCGGACGCGGCCTTCGCGCAGGGCGAGCTGGGGTTCGCCGGTGGCCACGGCCGCCGCCAGGGCTTGCTGGGAGGCGTGGGTGCCGTCGGTGTCGAGGAGGATGATCCGGTCCGGGTACTCCGACTGCGCCGAGCGCAGCAGGCCCCACGCGGGGGCGGTGGCCAGGTCCGGTGTCTCGGTGTCGTCGACGGCCACCGCGTTGCGGGTGAGCGCCACCAGACGGACGTCCTGGTGGGCCTCGTCCGCGAGCCAGTCCTGCACCGCCACCAGCGTCGACGGCAGGTCACCGTCCAGTGCCAGCGACTCCCACGCGAACCCGGGCTCGGCGCCTGCGGCAGGCGTCAACTCCGGCCACTCGACCACGAACAGAGCGTCGCGGTCCGCTCCGCCGGAACCGGCGGGGGCGAGCTGGTCGGCCGCGACCAGGCGGGCCCGGAGCGCCGCCACCGAGGCCACGGGCGCGCCCGTGCCGTCCGCGACCTCGACTGACAGCACCTCCGGCTCGGTGTACCGGAGCCGGACGCGCAGCTCGCTCGCGCCGGCGGCGTGCAGCCGGACGTCGCCGTAGGCGAACGGCAGCCGGCTCACCCCGGGCGGGCTGTCGACCAGGCGGTGGTGGACGGTGATGTGGACGGCGGCGTCCAGCAGCGCGGGGTGCAGGCCGTACCGCCCTGCGTCGCCGGCCGCCCCGTCGGGCAGCGCGACCTCGGCGTAGAAGGTGTCGCCGTCCCGCCACGCCGCGCGCAGCCCCTGGAAGGTGGGACCGTACGCGAGCCCGCCGGCGGCCAGCTCCTCGTAGAGGTGCTCGGTGTCCAGCGGGGTCGCGCCCGGCGGCGGCCAGGCGTGCAGGCCCTCGGGCTGCGCGGGGGTGGAGGAGGTGCTGAGCAGAGTGCCGGAGGCGTGCCGGGTCCACTCGCCGGGGCCGATGGGGGCGGGGGCCGCTGCGGAATATGTAGACCGGTCTAGAGAAGGTGCGGTCGAATATACCGACCGGTCTATAGATTCCTGGATATCGGGCGAGGAATATGTAGACCGGTCTACAGAAGCCCCGTCAGGGGCGGTCGATTCAGTGGACCGGTCTACATATTCGGTCCCGGGACGCGGCGCGGCCGGCCGGGAGTGGACGGTCACCGGGCGGGCACCCGCCTCGTCCGGCTCGCCGACGGCCACCTGCACGTGGACGGCACCACGCGAGGGGAGGACGAACGGCGCCTCGATGACCAACTCGTCGAGCGCGCTCGCCCCAACCTCGTCACCCGCCCGGATCACCAGTTCGAGCAGCGCGGTGCCGGGAACGATCACCGTCCCCTGCACCGAGTGGTCGGCGAGCCAGGGGTGGGTGGCGAGCGAGAGGCTCCCGGTCAGGACGACGCCCTCGCCGTCCGGCAGTGCGACCAGCGCGCCGACCAGCGGGTGGCCGGTCGTGGCCAGGCCGAGGCCGGCCGGGTCGCCGGTGCGGGCGGGCGGTTCGAGCCAGTAGCGGCGGCGCTGGAAGGGGTAGGTGGGCAGGGTGACCTTGGTCGGGCGGTCGGCGCCCAGCAGGGTGGTCCAGTCGACGTCGTGGCCCTGGACGTGGATCCGGGCGAGCGCGGTCAGCGCCGTCCGCTCCTCCGGACGGTCCCGGCGCAGCGCGGCGGTGGCGGAGAACGCCGGGGCGGCTTCGAGGATGATGTCCACGAGGCCGGTCAACGTGCCGTCCGGGCCCAGTTCGACGAACGTCCCCACGCCCTCGGCGGCGAGGGTGTCCACGACGTCCGCGAAACGGACCGGCTCACGTACCTGGCGCACCCAGTACGCCGGGTCCGTCAGCTCCGCAGCCGTCGCCACCCGACCGGTCACGTTCGAGACGACCGGGATCGACGGCGCCGAGAACGTGAGGGAACGGGCAACCGTGTGGAAGTCGTCCAGCATGCCGTCCAAGTGCGCCGAATGGAACGCGTGGCTCACCCGCAGACGGCGCGTACGACGATCCGTGAAGCGCTCGCGCACGGCCTCAACCGCCGCCTCGTCGCCCGAGATCACCACCGACGAGGGGCCATTGACACCGGCGATGTCCACACCGTCGACCAGCGCCGCACGTACCTCCTCCTCCGTCGCCTCCAGCGCGACCATCGCCCCACCACCCGGCAACGCCTGCATCAACCGCGCCCGCGCCGCCACCAACACAGCAGCGTCGGAAAGACTCAGCACCCCCGCCACATGAGCCGCCGCCAACTCGCCAATCGAATGACCGGCCACGAAGTCCGGCCGCACACCCCACGACTCGAACAACCGGAACAACGCCACCTCCACCGCGAACAACGCCGGCTGCGTCCACCCCGTCTCGTCCAACCCCTCACCCGAAGCGATCACCTCCGCCACCGGCACACCCAACGCCCCGACCACCTCATCGAACGCCGCCGCGAACACCGGCTGCGACCCATACAACTCCCGCCCCATCCCCACCCGCTGACTCCCCTGCCCCGAGAACAGGAACGCCAGCCCACCCCCACCCACCGAACCACCCACCGAACCCCGCACCACACCCGACCCATCCAAGTCGCGCAGCGCACCGGCATCACCCAGCACGACCGCCCGCTCCTCGAACGTGGCCCGGGTCGTCAGCAGGGCGCGCGCCAGCTCCAGGGGGTCGCTCTCGGCGGCCAACTCAGCCACCCGGGCTCCCTGTTCGCGCAGCGCCTCCACCGACCGCGCCGACACCACGAACGGCAGCAGGTCGGGCCCGACGGATGGCACCGGGACAGGCGGCAGCTCCTCGTCCTCCGCGTCGGCGACCACGGCGGGCGCCTGTTCGAGGATCACGTGGGCGTTGGTCCCGCTGGCGCCGAAGGCCGAGACGCCGACGCGTCGCGGGCCCGGCACGGACGGCCAGTCGCGTGCCTCGGTGAGCAGTTCCACCGCGCCGGAGGACCAGTTGACGTACGGGGTGGGCTCCTCGGCGTGCAGGGTGCGTGGGAGTACGCCGTGCCGGATCGCCTGCACCGACTTGATCACCCCGGCCACCCCGGCCGCGGCCTGGGTGTGGCCGATGTTGGACTTCAACGAGCCGAGCAGCAAGGGCTGTTCGGACGGCCGGTCCTGGCCGTAGGTGGCGAGGACGGCCTGTGCCTCGATCGGGTCGCCGAGCCGGGTGCCCGTCCCGTGGGCCTCGACCGCCTGCACGTCGGCGGCGGCGAGCCGGGCGTCGGCCAGGGCGGCGCGGATCACGCGTTGCTGGGCGGGGCCGTTGGGGGCGGTGAGGCCGTTGCTGGCGCCGTCCTGGTTGACGGCGGAGCCGCGCAGCACCGCCAGCACCTCGTGGCCCAACCGCCGTGCGTCAGAGAGTCGTTCGACCAGCAGCAGGCCCGCCCCCTCGGCCCAGCCGGTGCCGTCGGCCGCCGCCGCGAAGGCCTTGCAGCGGCCGTCCGCGGAGAGTCCACGCTGCCGGGAGAACTCCACGAAGCCCTGGGCGGTGGACATCACGCTCACCCCGCCGGCCAGGGCGAGGTCCGACTCCCCCGACCGCAGCGACTGCGCGGCCAGGTGCAGGGCCACCAGCGAGGAGGAGCAGGCGGTGTTGACGGTCACGGCCGGGCCCTCGAAGCCGAAGGTGTAGGAGATCCGTCCGCTGGCCACGCTGTCCAGTCCGCCGATGCCCAGGTAGCCCTCCAACTCGCCGGGGGCGTCGTGCAGTCGGGGCGTGTAGTCGGTTCCGGCGATGCCGGCGAAGACGGCGGTTCGGCTGCCGCGCAGCCTGGTCGGGTCGATGCCGGCCCGCTCGAACGCCTCCCAGGCGGTCTCCAGCAGCAGTCGGTGCTGCGGGTCGGTGGCGAGGGCCTCGCGCGGCGAGATGCCGAAGAACTCGGCGTCGAACTCGGCGGTGGTGTCGAGGAATCCGCCGTGCCGGGTATAGGAGGTGCCGGGACGGTCGGGGTCGGGGTCGTAGAGGGCGTCGAGGTCCCAGCCGCGGTCGGCGGGGAACTCTGTGATGGCGTCGACGCCGTCCGACACCAGCCGCCAGAGGTCCTCGGGCGAGCCGACGCCGCCAGGCAGCCGGCAGGCCATGCCGACGATGGCGATCGGCTCCCGCTTGGCTCGCTCCACCTCCTCCAGCCGCCGGTTGGCCTGGCGCGCGTCGGCCAGGGCGCGCTTCAGGTAGTCGCGGAGCTTCTGGTCGTTGGACATCGGTGCCTCTCACATCACGGTCGTTCGGGTGGTCGCGGGAGCCGGACGGTCACGGGGGCCCGGTCAGCCGGGGCCCGGTCGGCCGGGGGCCGGGCGGCCGGCCGTCGGAGCAGGTCCGACGGCCGGCGGCGCCGGGGACGGCGGTCTGCCAGGGACAGCCGGACGGCCGTCAGTGGGTGTCGGAGGAGGTCGTGCCGCGGTCCATCAGCGCGAACAGCTCCTCGTCGGTGGCGTTCTCCAGGTCGAGCTCGTCGAACTCCTCGCCGTCGCCCGAACCGCTGCCCGAGCCACTGCCCGAGCCCGCGGAGAGTCCGGCGTCCCAGCGGTCGACGAGGGCCTTCAACCGGGCGAGCACGGCGGCGCCGTCCACGGCCGGATCGTCCGCCGGACGGGCGAGGGCCCGTTCCAGGGCGGCCAGCGCGGCCAGCGAGTCGACCGGGCCGTCGGCCGCCGACTCGGCGCCCTCGGCGGGGAGTTCGGCCAGCAGGTAGGCCGCGACGGCGGCCGGCGTGGGGTGGTCGAAGACCAGCGTCGCGGGCAGCTCCAGTCCGGTGCCGGTGCCGATCCGGTTGCGCAGTTCGACGGCGGTCAGCGAGGTGAGCCCCAGTTCCCGGAAGGCCCGGTCGGCCGCGACGCCGGCGACGCCGCCGTGGCCGAGCACCGCCGCCGCCTCCCGGCGGACCAGGTCGAGCAGGGCCGCCTCGCGCGCCGCCTCGCCGTCCAGGTCGGCCAACCGGGCCACCCAGGGCGCCGGACCGCCGACACCCGGACCGTCGACCGCAGCACCGCCGGCTGCGGGCGCCGCGGCGGCCGACAGGGCGGCGGCCACCGTCGTGTTGGTGACGATCGCGTCCAGCCAGTACCGCTCCCGCTGGAACGGGTAGGTGGGCAGGGCCACCGGCCGCGTCCGGACGCCCGCGAACACGGCCGTCCAGTCCACCGGGACTCCGCGCACCCACAGTTCGGCGGCGGAGAGCAGGAACCGGTCCAGCCCGCCCTGGTCGCGCCGGAGGGTGCCGGCGACCACCGAGCGCCGCGCGGCACCGACCGACTGGAGGGTCTCCTGGATCGGCACGGTCAGCACGCCGTGCGGCGACACCTCGACGAACACCGTGTGCCCGTCCTCGGCGAGCCGCCGGGTGGCCTCCTCGAAGCGGACCGTCTCGCGCAGGTTGGTCACCCAGTACTCGGCGTCCAGCCCGGCCGTGTCGAACCAGTCGCCGGTGACCGTGGACAGCAGCGGGACGGCACCGGAGCGCGGCCGGACGGGCGCGAGCAGGTCGAGCAACTCGTCACGCAGACCGTCCACTTGGGCGGAGTGCGAGGCGTAGTCGACGGGGATCAGCCGGGCCCGGACGTCCTCCGCCCGGTAGGCGGCGACGAGTTCGGCCAGGGCCTCGGGCTCGCCCGAGACCACGGTCGCCGACGGGCCGTTGACCACCGCGACGGACAGCCGCTCGCCCCAGCCGGCGATCCGTCCGGCGACCTCGGCGGCCGGCAGCGCGACCGAGGCCATGCCGCCCGCGCCGGAGAGAGCGAGGATCGCCCGGCTGCGCAGCGCGACGACGCGGGCCCCGTCGGCCAGCGAGAGACCGCCCGCGACCACGGCCGCCGCGATCTCGCCCTGGCTGTGGCCGACCACCGCGTCCGGCCGGACGCCGTGCGCGCGCCAGAGTTCGGCGAGCGAGACCATCACCGCCCAGAGCACCGGCTGGACGACGTCCACCCGGTCCAGCCCGGGGGCGCCGGGCGCGGCGCGCAGGACGTCCGTCAGCGACCAGTCGGTGTGCGGGGCGAGGGCGGCCGCGCACTGCTCGATCCGCTCGGCGAACACCGGTGCGGTGTCCAGGAGTTCCACCGCCATGGCGGGCCACTGCGAGCCCTGACCGGGGAAGACGAACACCGTCCGGCCGGCGACGTCGGCGGTCCCGGCGACCAGCCCGGCGGCCGGGTCCCCGGCGGCGAGCGCGCGCAGCGCGGCCGGGTCGCCGACGGCGACGGCCCGCTCCTCCAGCGCGCCGCGGGTGGTGACCAGGGCGTGCGCCACGTCCGGGTCGCCCTCGGCGGACGGCAGCAGCTCGGCCACCTGGGCGGCCTGGGCGCGCAGCGCCTCGGGTGTGCGGGCGGAGACGAGGTAGGGCAGCACGGTCGGGAGGGTGAACGCGGCGGGCTCGGTGGACTCGGCGGGCCCGGGGGCGGGGGCGGGGGCCTCCGCATCCGGGGCCTGCTCGATGATCACGTGCGCGTTGGTGCCGGAGACGCCGAAGGAGGAGACGCCCGCGCGGCGCGGCCGCCCGTGCTCCGGCCACTCCCGGGCCTCGGTGAGCAGCCGCACCTCGCCGGCCGACCAGTCCACGTAGGGCGAGGGCTCGTCCACGTGCAGGGTCTGCGGCAGCACGCCGTGCCGGATCGCCTGGACCATCTTGATGACGCCGGCCGCCCCGGCCGCCGCCTGGGTGTGCCCGATGTTGGACTTCAACGAGCCGAGCCAGAGCGGTAGTTCGTCGGAGCGACCCTTGCCGTAGGTGGCGATCAGGGCCTGCGCCTCGATCGGGTCGCCGAGGGTCGTGCCGGTGCCGTGGCCCTCGACGGCGTCGACGTCCTCCGTGCCGAGACCGGCGTTGGCGAGCGCCTGGCGGATCACCCGCTGCTGGGACGGGCCGCTAGGGGCGGTCAGGCCGTTGGACGCGCCGTCCTGGTTGACCGCGCTCCCCCGGACCACGGCCAGCACCCGGTGCCCGTTGCGGCGCGCGTCGGAGAGCCGCTCGACCAGCAGCAGCCCCACGCCCTCGCCCCAGCCGGTGCCGTCCGCCGCGCCCGCGTAGGCCTTGCAGCGGCCGTCGGCGGAGAGCGCGCGCTGGCGGGAGAACTCGACGAAGGTGGTCGGCGTGGACATCACGGCCACGCCGCCGGCCACCGCCAGGTCGCACTCGCCGGAGCGCAGCGACTGGGCGGCCAGGTGGAGCGCGACCAGCGAGGAGGAGCAGGCGGTGTCCACGGTGACCGCCGGGCCCTCGAACCCGAAGGAGTAGGAGATCCGGCCCGAGGCCACGCTGCCGGCGGTGCCGTTGCCCAGCCAGCCCTCCAGTTCGGCCGGCACCTCGCGGACGCGCGGCGCGTAGTCGTGGTACATGACGCCCGCGAAGACACCGGTCCGGCTGCCGCGCAGGGCGGCCGGGTCGATCCCGGCGCTCTCCAGGGCCTCCCAGGTGGTCTCCAGCAACAGGCGCTGCTGGGGGTCGGTGGCGAGGGCCTCGCGCGGCGAGATGCCGAAGAAGGCGGCGTCGAACTCGGCCGGGCGGTCGAGGAATCCGCCGTGGCGGGTGTAGGAGGTGCCGGGGCGGTCGGGGTCGGGCGAGTACAGCGCGTCGAGGTCCCAGCCGCGGTCGTCCGGGAACTCGCCGACGGCGTCCCGGCCTTCGGCGACCAGCCGCCACAGGTCGTCGGGGGTGGCGACGCCGCCGGGCAGGCGGCAGGCCATGCCGACGATGGCGATCGGCTCGTCGGCCGGGTTCGCCGCCGGAGCGGAGGGTGGTGCCGCCGTCTGGTTCCGGGCTGCCTGGCCGCCCGAGGGCTCGACGGCCAGGGCGTCGGTGGCCAGGGGGTCGGCGCCGAGGAGCTCGGTCCGCAGGTGCTCGGCGAGGGCGGCCGGGCTGGGGTGGTCGAAGACCAGCGTCGCGGACAGCCGCAGGCCGGTGGCGGCGGCGACCCGGTTGCGCAGTTCGACGGCGGTGAGCGAGTCCAGGCCGAGGCTGGTGAACGAACGCTGGGCCCCGACCGATTCGGCCTCGCTGCCCAGCACGGTGGACACCTCGGCGCGGACCAGCCGCAGCAGCGCCGCCTGCCGCTCGGACTCGTCGGGCAGGGCGGCGAGCCGCTGGGCGAGCGTGCCCTCGGTGGCAGCGGCCGACGCGCCGCCGACGGGGGTGGCGCCGGCGGTCGCGGCGCGCCGGGTCGGCCGGACCAGGCCGCGCAGCAGCACGGGCACCGGTCGGCCGCGCAGCGCGGCGAGGTTCAGCGGGGACGGCACCAGGGTCACCCGGTCCGCCGACCGCTGGGCGGCGTCGAAGAGTCGGATGCCCTCGGCGGAACCGATCGGCCGGATGCCGAACCGGGCCAGCCGGGCATGATCGGCTTCGGTGAGGTGTCCGGTGATGCCGCTGGCTTGGGCCCATTGGCCCCAGGCGAGGGACTGGGCGGGCAAGCCGATGGTGCGGCGGTGGGTGGCGAGGGCGTCGAGGTAGGTGTTCGCGGCCGCGTAGCTCGCCTGCCCCGGGCTACCGAGGACGGCGGCGACGGAGGAGTAGAGGACGAAGGCGGCGAGGTCGTGGCCTCGGGTGAGTTCGTGGAGGTGGCGGGCGCCGTCGGCCTTGGGCGCCCAGACGGTTGCGAGTCGCTCGGGGGTGAGGGCGGTCAGGACGCCGTCGTCGACGACGCCGGCGGTGTGGATGACCGCGGTGAGCGGGTGGGCGGTGGGGACGGCTGCGATCGCGGCGGCGAGCGCGTCGCGGTCGGCGGTGTCGGCGGCGGTGACCGTGATGGTCGCGCCGAGGGCGGTGAGCTCGGCGATCAGGTCGGCGGCTCCCGGGGCGTCGCTGCCGCGGCGGGAGAGCAGGAGGAGGTGGCGGACGCCGCGTTCGGTGACGAGGTGGCGGGCGAGCAGCGCGCCCAGGGTGCCGGTGCCGCCGGTGATCAGGACCGTGGCGTCCTCGGCCCAGGGGCGGGCGGTGTCCACCTCGGGCACGGTCACCCGGGCCAGACGCGGGATCCGGAGGCGGCCTTCGCGCAGGGCGAGCTGGGGTTCGCCGGTGGCCACGGCCGCCGCCAGGGCTTGCTCGGAGGCGTGGGTGCCGTCGGTGTCGAGGAGGATGATCCGGTCCGGGTACTCCGACTGCGCCGAGCGCAGCAGGCCCCATGCCGGGGCTGTGGCCAGGTCCGGCGTCTCGGTGTCGTCGACGGCCACCGCGTTGCGGGTGAGCGCCACCAGACGGACGTCCTGGTGGGCCTCGTCCGCGAGCCAGTCCTGCACCGCCGCCAGCGTCGACGGCAGGTCACCGTCCAGTGCCAGCGACTCCCACGCGAACCCGGCCTCGGCGCCTGCGGCAGGCGTCAGCTCCGGCCACTCGACCACGAACAGGGCGTCGCGATCGACGACGGGGGCGGTGCCGCCGCCCAGTTGCTCGGCGCGGACCGGGCGGGTGACCAGCGAGGCGACCGAGATCACGGGCCGGCCGGCCGGGTCGACGGCCTCCAGGGCGTAGGAGTCCTGGCCGGTGACGGTGACGCGGACGCGCAGCTCCGTGGCGGCCGAGGCGTGCAGGGTGACGCCCCGGTACGCGAAGGGGAGCCGGTGGACGGCGCGCGCGGCACCGTCCGTGGCGTCGCCGGCGGTAGCGGCATCGGCGGCGGCGTCGGTACCGGAGAGGGCGGGCAGCTGGGCGGCCGCGTCCAGGAGGGCCGGGTGCAGGCCGAACCGGGCGGCGTCGCCGGTGAGCGCCTCGGGCAGGACGGCGTGCGCGTAGAGCGTGGAACCGTCCCGCCACACCTCGCGCAGGCCCCGGAAGGCCGGGCCGTAGTCCAGGCCGGCGGCGGCCAGTTCCTCGTACGCGTCCTCGGGGGCGAGCCGCTCGGCGCCGTCGGCCGGCGGCCAGGCGAAGGTCTCGGCGGCGAGGACCGCCGTGGAGAGCAGGCCGGTCGCGTGCCGGGTCCACTCTCCGGAGGCGGGGGCGGGGGCGGGGGCGGGGACGGCGGTCGCAGCAGAATATGTAGACCGGTCTAGAGAGGCAGGGGCCGAATATACCGACCGGTCTATAGATTCTGGGGCATCGAGCGAGGAATATGTAGACCGGTCTACAGAAACCTCGTCAGGGGCGGTCGATTCAGTGGACCGGTCTACATATTCGGTCCCGGGACGCGGCGCAGCGGGCCGGGAGTGGACGGTCACCGAGCGGGTGCCCGCCTCGTCTGGCTCGCCGACGGCCACCTGGATCTGCAGCGCGCCGTGCGCGGGGAGGACCAGCGGGGCCTCGATGACCAGTTCGTCGAGGACGCTCGCCCCGACCTCGTCGCCCGCCCGGATCGCCAGCTCGACCAGGGCCGCGCCGGGTGCCAGCACGGTTCCCAGGGCCACGTGGTCGGCGAGCCACGGGTGGGTGGCGAGCGACAGGCTGCCGGTGAGCAGCACGCCGGCCGAGTCGGCCGGGGTGACCGCCGCGCCCAGCACGGGGTGCGTGAGGGCGGACAGGCCCAGGCCACTCGCGTCGACGGTGGTGCGGGCGGCCGGTTCGAGCCAGTAGCGGCGTCGCTGGAACGGGTAGGTCGGCAACGCCACCCGGGGGCGGCGCTCGCCCCCGAACAGGGCGGTCCAGTCGACGTCGTGGCCCTGGACGTGGATCCGGGCGAGTGCGGTCAGCGCCGTCCGCTCCTCCGGACGGTCCCGGCGCAGCGCGGCCGTGGCGGTGAACGCCGAAGCGGGATCGAGGATGGTGTCTACCAGGCCGGTGAGGGTGCCGTCCGGGCCCAGTTCGACGAACGTCCCCACGCCCTCGGCGGCCAGGGTGTCCACGACGTCCGCGAAGCGGACCGGCTCGCGCACCTGGCGCACCCAGTACGCCGGGTCCGTCAGCTCCGCAGCCGTCGCCACCCGACCGGTCACGTTCGACACCACCGGGATCGACGGCGCCGAGAACGTGAGGGAACGGGCAACCGTGTGGAAGTCGTCCAGCATGCCGTCCAGGTGCGCCGAATGGAACGCGTGGCTCACCCGCAGACGGCGCGTACGACGATCAGCGAAAAGGTTGCGGATGCTCTCCACCGCCGCTTCGTCGCCTGAGATCACCACCGACGAGGGGCCGTTGACAGCGGCGATGTCCACACCGGACACGAGTACCGCGCGCACCTCCTCCTCCGTCGCCTCCAACGCCACCATCGCCCCACCCCCCGGCAACGCCTGCATCAACCGCGCCCGCGCCGCCACCAACACAGCCGCATCAGGAAGACTCAGCACCCCCGCCACATGAGCAGCCGCCAGCTCGCCAATCGAGTGACCGGCCACGAAGTCCGGCCGCACACCCCACGACTCGAACAACCGGAAGAGCGCCACCTCCACCGCGAACAACGCCGGCTGCGTCCACCCCGTCTCATCCAGACCCTCACCGGAAGCGATCACCTCCGCCACCGGCACACCCAACGCCCCGACCACCTCATCGAACGCCGCCGCGAACACCGGCTGCGACCCATACAACTCCCGCCCCATCCCCACCCGCTGGCTCCCCTGCCCCGAGAACAGGAACGCCAGCCCACCCCCACCCACCGAACCACCCACCGAACCCCGCACCACACCCGACCCATCCAAATCGCGCAGCGCACCGGCATCACCCAGCACGACCGCCCGCTCCTCCAGGGCCGCACGCCCCGCCGCCAGCGACTGCGCGACATCCACGGCGGAAGCACCGTCGGCGATCAACTCGGCCACGAGCGCGCCCTGTTCACGCAGCGCCTCCACCGACCGAGCCGACACCACGAACGGCAGCACCGCGGGCGCGGTATCAGCGACGACAGGCTCAACGACCGGCGCCTGCTCGACGATGACGTGCGCGTTCGTCCCCGACACGCCGAACGCGGAGACGGCGGCCCGGCGCGGACGCTCCACGGCCGGCCACTCCCGCTCCTCCGTCAGCAGCCGCACCGACCCCGCCGACCAGTCCACGTGCGGCGACGGCTCGTCCACGTGCAGGGTGCGCGGCAGCACCCCGTGCCGGATCGCCAGCACCGACTTGATCACCCCGGCCACCCCGGCCGCGGCCTGGGTGTGCCCGATGTTCGACTTCACCGACCCCAGCCACAGCGGGCTCGCCTCGCTGTGCGCCGCGCCGTACGTCGCGATCAGCGCCTGCGCCTCGATCGGGTCGCCCAGCGTCGTCCCCGTGCCGTGCGCCTCAACCACGTCGACGTCACCGGCGGTCAGGCCCGAGGCCGCGAGGGCGGCACGGATCACCCGCTGCTGCGCGGGGCCGCTCGGGGCGGTGAGACCGTTGCTGGCGCCGTCCTGGTTGACGGCGGAACCGCGCAGCACCGCCAGCACCTCGTGGCCCAACCGCCGCGCGTCCGAGAGCCGTTCGACCAGCAGCAGGCCCACGCCCTCGGCCCAGCCGGTGCCGTCGGCAGCGGCCGCGAAGGCCTTGCAGCGGCCGTCGGGCGACATCGCGCGCTGCCGGGAGAACTCGACGAACGTGGTCGGCGTGGTCATCAGCAGGACGCCGCCGGCCACCGCCAGGTCGGACTCCCCCGACCGCAGCGACTGGGCGGCTAGGTGAAGCGCCACCAGGGAGGACGAGCAGGCGGTGTCGACGGTCACCGCCGGGCCCTCGAACCCGAAGGTGTAGGAGATGCGGCCCGAGGCCACACTGCCCGCGTTGCCGATGCCGAGGTAGGCCTCCAACTCCTCCGGGACCCGCTGGGCGCCGCTCGCGTAGTCGCGGCCGGAGATGCCGGCGAAGACGCCGGTCCGGCTGCCGCGCAGCCTGGTCGGGTCGATGCCGGCCCGCTCGAAGACCTCCCAGGTGGTCTCCAGCAGCAGGCGCTGCTGCGGGTCGATCGCGGGTGCCTCGCGCGGCGGGATGCCGAAGAACTCGGCGTCGAACTCGCCGATGCCGTCGAGGAATCCGCCGTGCCGGGAGTAGGAGGTGCCGGGACGGTCGGGGTCGGGGTCGTAGAGCGCGTCGAGGTCCCAGCCGCGGTCGGCGGGGAACTCGGTGAGCGCGTCGACGCCGTCCGACACCAGCCGCCAGAGGTCCTCGGGCGAGGCGACGCCGCCGGGGTACCGGCAGGCCATGCCGACGATGACGATCGGGTCGTCGTCGACGGACGCCCGCCCGACGCCCGCGCCCGCAGCCTCGCCCGCAGCGACCAGCGAAGCGTCCGCCGGACCCCACAGCTCCTCGGCGAGCCAGTCGGTGAGGGCGGCCGGCGTCGGGTGGTCGAAGACGGCGGTGGCGGGCAGCCGTCGGCCGGTGACCGCGCCCAGGCGGTTGCGGAACTCGACGGCGGTGAGCGAGTCGAAGCCCTGCTGGCGGAAGGCCTTGGCGGGGTCGACGGCCTCGGCCGAACGGTGTCGCTGCACGGCCGCCGCCTCGCCGCGGACCACGCCGAGCAGGCTGCGGCGCCGCTCGGCGGCGGGCAGCGCGCCGAGCCGGGCCAGCAGCTCGGCCTGCCCCTCGGCGGACGGGGTGCCGGGAGCAGCGGGACCGGGAGCAGCGGAACCGGGAGTGTCGGCTCCGGTGCGCGGGAGCAGTTCGGCGGCCAGCGGGTGGAAGCGGTCGCGGTAGAGGGCCGACCAGTCGACGTCGGCGACGACCAGGTGGTTCTCGCCGTGGTCGAGCGCCTGGCCGAGCAGTTCGACGGCCTGGGCAGGCGGCAGCGAGGCCAGGCCGTGCCGGAGCAGCTGTTGTTCGGCGCCGTCGGCGGCGATGCCCGCGCCCGCCCAGTGGCCCCAGGCGATCGAGGTGGCGGGCAGTCCGGCCGCCCGGCGTTCGGCGGCGAGGGCGTCCAGGTAGGCGTTGCCGGGCGCGTAGTTGGCCTGGCCGGGGATGCCGGCGACGCCGGCCAGCGAGGAGAACAGGACGAACGCGGACAGCGGGTGCCCGGCGGTCAGTTCGTGAAGCAGCCGGGCGGCGCCCGCCTTGGCGCGCAGGGCGGCGGCGAGCTGAGCCGGCGCGAGGGTGGGAACGAGGCCGTCGTGCAGGGCGGCGGCGGTGTGGACGACGGCGGTGAGCGGCAGGTCGGCGGGGATGTCGGCGATGACGGCGGCGATCCGGTCGCGGTCGGCGACGTCGGCGGCGGCGAAGGTCACCCGGGTGCCGAGGGCGGCGAGTTCGGCTTCCAGGACGGCGGCCTCGGGGGCGTCGGCGCCGCGTCGGCTGACCAGCAGCAGGTGTTCGGCGCCGCGCCCGGCGAGCCAGCGGGCGACGTGTCCGCCGAGGGCGCCGGTGCCGCCGGTGACGAGGGTCGTGCCGCTCGGCTGCCAGGGTGCCGCCGCCGGGTCGGCAGAAGCGGAACCGGCAGCCGGGGCGGAAGCGGGAGCCGGGGCGGCCGGGACCAGGCGGCGGGCGAGGGCGCCGGACGGGCGCAGGGCGAGTTCGACCTCGCGGTCCGGCGAACGGTCGGCGAACAGGGCGGCGGCCTGCTGCCAGGCGTGCCGGTCGGGGGTGGCGGGCAGGTCGAGCAACCCGCCGAAGAGCGCGGGCTGTTCGACGGCGAGGATGGCGCCGAAGCCCCAGACGAGGGCCTGCTCGGGGTCGGTGACAGGGTCGGTGACGGGGTCGGTGACAGGGTCGGCGGGGGAACCAGCGGCCGATCCGCCGACGGGACCGTTCGGGTCGGTGCTGACGGCCCCCCGGGTGAGGTACCAGATCGGCGCGCCGAGGGCGGCGTCGTCCAGGGCCTGGGCCAGGGTGACCTGGGCGGCGTGCGCCCACGGGAGGTCCTCGTGCTCGGCGTGGCGTCCGGCCCGCAGGCCGAGCAGCGAGACGACGCCGGTGGGCGGCTCCGCCTCGTCGCCGGCCGCCCGCAGCCGCTCGGCGAGCGCGGCCCGGTCGGTCCCGCCCGCGAGCACCTGCACGGTCGGCGCGCCGAGCGCGGTGAGCGCCTCGCGCAGCCCGTCCGTCCACGCGGACACGTCCGCGCCGTCGTCCACGACCCCGTCCGGCACGACGATCAGCCAACGCCCGTCCAGCCGCGCCCCGCCCCCGGCCCCGCCGCCCGGCACGGTGACCGGGCGCCAGACCAGGCGGTGCCGCCAGCCGTCGGCGGCGGTGGCGGCCCGTCGGCGGTCCCACCAGGAGGCGAGCGCGGGCAGCACCGGGACCAGCCGGTCCCCGTCGACGCCGATCGCCTCACCGAGCCGGCCGGCGTCCTGCCCGCTGACCAGCTCCCAGAACAGGCTGTCCCCGGCCGAGGCGGCCGACCCGGCCGATGCAGCCGACGAGCCCGAGCCGGTCAGCTGCTCCGGCGAGCGGGTGGCGTCCAGCCAGTACCGCTGCCGCTGGAACGGGTAGCCGGGCAACTCGGCGTGCGCCGGACGGGTGCCGGCGAAGGCGGCCGTCCAGTCCACCGCGACGCCCCGGACGTACAGTTCGGCGACGGAGGCGAGCCAGCGCTCCCGGCCGCCCTGCCCGCGCCGCAGCGAGCCGGTGACGACGGCGCCGCCCGCGGCACCGCCGGGGCCGCCGGGGACGGCGGGGACGGCGAGGGCGTCGACGGTGTCCAGGGTGTCCTCGATCGCCCCGGTGAGCACGGGGTGCGGGGAGACCTCGACGAACACCGTGTGCCCGGTCTCGGCGAGCCGCCGGGTGGCCTGCTCGAAGCGGACGGTGTGGCGCAGGTTCCGGTACCAGTAGCCGGCGTCCAGGGTGGCCGTGTCCTGCCACTCGCCGGTGACCGTGGAGAGCAGCGGGACGGTTCCGGCGCGGGGCCGCAGGTCGGCGAGCAGGGTGAGCAGTTCGTCGCGCAGTTGCTCGGTCTGGACGGAGTGCGAGGCGTAGTCGATGTTGACCGGGCGGACGGTGGCGCCGTCGGCGGTGTAGGCGGCGGTGAGTTCGGCGAGGGCGTCGAGGTCGCCGGAGACGACGGTAGCCTGCGGGCCGTTGACGACGCCGATGGAGAGCCGGCCGGGCCAGGCGGCGATCCGCCGCTCGACCTCGGCGAGCGGGCGGGAGACGGAGACCATGCCGCCCCGGTGGGAGATCCGGGCGAGCAGTTTGGCACGCAGGGCGACGATCCGGGCGGCGTCCGCGAGGTCGAGTCCGCCGGCCACGTAGGCGGCGGCCACCTCGCCCTGGCTGTGGCCGACGACGGCGTCGGGGCGGACGCCGTAGGCCTGCCAGAGTTCGGCGAGCGAGACCATCACGGCCCAGAGCACGGGCTGGACGACGTCGACGCGGTCGGGGTCGGGGCCGTCGGCGGCGCCCCGGACGACGTCGAGCAGGGACCAGTCGGTGTGCGGGGCGAGGGCTTCGGCGCAGCGGGTGAGGGCTTCGGCGAAGACGGGTTCGGTGGCGAGGAGGCCGGCGGCCATGCCGGTCCACTGGGAGCCCTGGCCGGGGAAGACGAACACCGTCCGGCCGGGGGTGGTGCCGGCCCGGCCGCGGACGACGGCGGGGCCGTCGAGGGTGCGCAGGGCCGTCGCGGGGTCGTCGGCGGTGACCAGGACGGCCCGCTCGTCGAGGGCGGCCCGGCCGGTGGCGAGGGTGTGCGCGAGGTCGACCGGGCGGGTGTCCGGCAGCGCGCCGGCGACCCGGGCGGCGTGCGCGGTGAGCGCCTGCGGGGTGCGGGCGGAGAGCACGTACGGCAGTACGGCGGGCGCGGCGTCCGTCGGGTCCGCCGGCTCGACGGCGGGCGCCGGCTCGGCGACGGGCGCCTGCTCGACGATGACGTGCGCGTTCGTCCCCGACACGCCGAACGCGGAGACGGCGGCCCGGCGCGGACGCTCCACGGCCGGCCACTCCTGCCGCTCGGTGAGCAGCCGCACCGACCCGGCGGACCAGTCCACGTGCGGCGAGGGCTCGTCCACGTGCAGGGTGCGCGGCAGCACGCCGTGCCGGATCGCCAGCACCGACTTGATCACCCCAGCCACCCCGGCCGCGGCCTGGGTGTGCCCGATGTTGGACTTCACCGACCCCAGCCACAGCGGGCTCGCCTCGCTGTGCGCCGCGCCGTAGGTGGCGATCAGCGCCTGCGCCTCGATCGGGTCGCCGAGCCGGGTGCCGGTGCCGTGCGCCTCGACCAGGTCGACGTCACCGGCGGTCAGGCCGGAGGCGGCGAGGGCCTCGCGGATGACGCGCTGCTGGGAGGTGCCGCTGGGGGCGGTGAGCTGGCTGGAGCGGCCGTCCTGGTTGACGGCGGAGCCGCGCAGGACGGCGAGCACGCGGTGGCCGTTGCGGCGGGCGTCGGAGAGCTTCTCCAGGACGAGCAGTCCGGCGCCCTCGCCCCAGCCGGTGCCGTCGGCGGCGGCGGCGAAGGGCTTGCAGCGGCCGTCGGGTGCCAGGCCGCGCTGGCGGCTGAACTCGATGAACAGGCCGGGTGCGGAGAGCACGGTGGCGCCGCCGGCCAGGGCGATGGAGCACTCGCCGGAGCGCAGCGAGCGGGCGGCCAGGTGGAGTGCGACCAGCGAGGAGGAGCAGGCGGTGTCGACGGTGACGGCCGGGCCCTCCAGGCCGAGGGTGTAGGCGATCCGGCCGGAGGCGACGGAGGTGGTGGTGCCGGTGAGCACGTAGCCGTCGGTCTGTTCGGCGGGCAGGTGGTGCATGCTCGGCCCGTACTCCTGGGCGATGACGCCGGCGAACACGCCGGTCCGGCTGCCGCGCAGGGTGGCGGGGTCGATCGCGGCGTCCTCCAGGGCCTGCCAGGCGGTCTCCAGCAGGAGGCGCTGCTGCGGTTCGGCGGCGAGCGCCTCGCGGGGCGAGATGCCGAAGAACTCGGCGTCGAACTCGCCCGCGTCGTAGAGGAATCCGCCTTCGCGGGCGTAGCTTCGGCCGGGCCGGTCGGGGTCCGGGTCGTAGAGGTGGTCGAGGTCCCAGCCGCGGTCGGCGGGGAACGGGCCGACGACGTCGCGCTCCTCGGCGACCAGCCGCCACAGGGCTTCGGGGGTGTCGGCGCCGCCGGGGAAGCGGCAGGCCATGCCGACGATGGCGATCGGCTCCTCGGCGCCGTGGTCGGTGTCGGTGGCGCGGGCCTCGGCGTCGCGCAGCCGTCGGCGGGTCTGGTGGAGCTCGGCGGCGACCTTGTTGAGGTAGTCGCGGAGCTTCTGCTCGTTGGTGCTCATCTCTGCGTTCGCCTCTCTCAGGAAATGCCGAGCTCGTTGTCGATGAAGTCGAAGATGTCGTCGTCGCTGACGTCGGTGATGCGGGTGGCGAGGTCGTCCTCGCCGGCTGCCGGGGTGTCCGGGGCCGGGGTGTCCGGGGCCGGGGTGTCCGGGGCCGGGGTGTCCGGGGCGGCCAGGCCGGCCAGCAGTGCGGTGAGCCGGTCGACGGCGTCCGCGCGGGCGCCTGGGTCGCCGGCGAGGGCGGCCAGGGCGTGCTCCAGGCGTTCGAACTCCTGTGATATGTGCACTGGTTGGGCCGGCGGCGCCGCCTCGGGGAGGAGGCGTTCACGCAGGTGGGCGGCGAGGGTGGCCGGGGTGGGGTGGTCGAAGAGGGCGGTGGTGGGCAGTCGCAGGCCGGTCGCGGTGTTCAGCCGGTTGCGCAGTTCGATCACGCCGAGGGAGTCGAACTCGCCGTCCATGAAGCCGATGTCGCTCTGGATGGCGGTGGCGTCCGGGTGGCCGAGGACGGCGGCGGCGGTGGTGCGGACCAGGGCGAGCAGCTGCCGTTCCTGTTCGGCGGGCGGCTGTCCGGTGAGGCGGGCGGTGAGGGCGGCGGGCCCGTCGGCGGCCGGGTCACCGGCCTCGACGTCGGCGCCGACGACTACCTCGCCAAGCCCTTCGAACTCGAC
>NZ_JBFBDO010000041.1:0-62969 GCF_040683335.1 Kitasatospora sp. NPDC093806 | reverse complement strand
CGCGAACTCGCCGCCACCGACACCGCCTGCGGCCGCCTGCTCCGCACCTCGCCCGGCCTGCGCGCCCTCGCCGGCCCCCCGGCCCCCGGCCGGGCTCGCCAGGACCCGCGCGCCCTCCCCGGCACCCGGACCGCCACCGCCGCCCGCGAACGGCTCGGCGACGACCTCGCCGCCCTACTGCGCACCGCCGCCGCCGAACAGCCGCTGCTGCTGGTCCTCGACGACGTCCACGAGGCCGACGCCTCCGCGCTCCAACTGCTCCGCGAACTCGCCGCCGCCCTGCACACCGCGCCCGTCCTGCTGCTCGCCACCGCCCGAGACGACGACGGCGCCTGGCGGGGACGCACCGCCGAACGCGCCGGACTGCTGCGGGCCGGGCGGGTGCTGCCGATCGGACCGCTCACCGAGGCGGACGTCCGCGCCCTGCGGGCCGCCGCCGGGGCCGCCACCCCCGTCCGCGCGCTGCTCGACCGCACCGGCGGCGAGGCCTTCTTCGTCACCGAACTCCTGCGCCAGGGCAGCGGGTCCGGGGCCGGGGGCGGGGCCGCGCTCCCCACCTCGGTCCGGGCCGCGGTCGCCGCCCGGGTGGCCGAACTGCCGGGGGAGTGCGCCCGCACCCTCGGCGCGGCGGCCGTCCTCGGCACCCGGTTCGACCTCGACGTGCTCGCCGAGGTCGCCGCCGTCCGGCTGGAATCGCTGCGCGACCTGCTCGCCCCGGCCGCCGCCGACGGCCTGCTCGCCCTGGTCGAGCCCGGCTGCGGCGCGTTCCGCCACGACCTGATGCGCGAGGCGGTGTACGACACCCTCACCCCGGCCGAACGCGCCGCCCTGCACGCCCGCGCCGGCACCATCCTCGCCACCCTCGCCGAACGCGGCCGCACCACCGGCCCCGCCGAAGCCGCCCACCACCTCCTCCTGGCCGGCCCCGAACACGCCCCCCACGCCGTCGACCTCGCCACCCACGCCGCCGAACAGGCCGCCACCCTCCTCGCCTTCGAAGCCGCCGCCCACTGGTACACCCGCGCCCTCACCGCCCTGGCCCCCCACCCCGGGCCCACCTCACCCGCGCCCGCGCTCACCGTCGGCACCCCAACACCGCCGTCGCCCGGCGCCGCGTCGCGTGAGGCTCCGCCCGGCGCCGACGCGTCGGCGCCCCTGTTGTTCGATGCGGAGACCGACCTGGCATCGCCCGCCGCTGCTGGCCCCGAAGCCGGCCCGGCACTTGCGGCTGGGCCTGCTTCCACCGCCGCTGCCGCCGAGCGCTCCGCGCTCGCCCGGCGGGCGGAGTTGCTGGTCGGCCTCGGGACGGTGTGGCTCGGGGCGGGGGAGCGGGGGCAGGCGCGGGAGGCGTTCCTCGCCGCGGCGGCGCCCGCCCGCCGGGCCGGTCGGCCGGATCTGCTCGCCCGCGCCGCGCTGGGGCTCGGTTCCGGCCCGGCCGGGTTCGAGGTCGACCTGCTGGACCGGGCGCAGATCGACCTCCTCACCGAGGCTCGCACCAGGCTGCTCGACGAGGGCCGCTCGGCAGTCGGCCCTGCCGGTCCCCGCCTGCCCGCGCGCGGCGAGGGTCCTCGCGCGGCCGCCCCCGATCCGCATCCTTCCCTGCCTGACGAGGGTCCCCACGCGGCCGCCGCCGATCCCCGTCCTTCCCCGCTCGGCGAGGGGCCCCGAGTCGCCGCCACCGCCGCCCCTCACCTCCCCCCGCTCGGCGACCGTTCCCCCGCGGATGCCCACCTCCCCCCGCTCGGCGACCGTCCCTCCACGGCCCCCTACCTCCCCCCGCTCGACGACCGTTCCCCCACCGACGCCCACCTCCCCCTCCTCGCCGCCGTGACCGCGCGGCTTTCGGTTGCGGCGTCGCAGCTCGCCTCCGACCGGGAGCGGTTGGTGCTTGCCGAGGAGGCCGTACACGTGGCACGAGCGGCGGGGGATGCGGCGGTGCTCGGGTATGCGCTGTCGGCGCTCTGTGACGCGCGGGCCGGGCCGGCGGACTGTGCGGCGCGGCGGGGCTGGGCGGAGGAGATCGTGGCGCTGGCCCGGAGCCTGCCGGAGCCCGACCGGGAGCTCGAACTCCTCGGCCGCCGCCTCCGCCTGGTCGCCCTGCTGGAACTCGGCCGGCTGGCCGACGTCGACGCCGAGATCCGGGCGTACCAGGCCGGCGCCCGCGCCCTCGACCGGCCGCTCTACAGCTGGTACGTGCCGCTCTGGCGCGGCATGCGGGCGCTGCTGGAGTGGCGGGTGGAGGACTGCCGGGCCGCGCTGGCGGAGACCGAGGCACTGGGACGCCGGGCGGACAGCGCCAACGCGGCCGTCCTCGCGGCGACCCAACGCTGGTGCCTGCTGGCCGAGTCGGGCGGCCCGCCGGAGGAGGTGGCCGCGCTGCTCGACGCGGTGGCCGCCCTGGAGGCGGAGCCGGGGGTGTGGCCCCGGGTCACGCTCGCGCTGCTCGCCGCCCAGCGCGGCGACCTCGCGGAGGCGGGGAACCGGCTCGCGGCCGTCGGGCCGCTGCTGTCCGGTGCCCCGGTGGACAGCGAGTGGCTGCCGATGCTGGCGCAGGTGGCCGAAACCCTTGCCCTGCTCGGCAGTTCGGCGCCGGATGGGGCGACCGGCCTCGCCCGCACGGTGTACGACGCGCTGGCACCGTACGCGGGCCTGCTGGTGGTGGAGGGCATCGGCGCGGCGGTCCGCGGACCGGTCGACCGCCACCTCGGCCTGCTCGCCACCGTCCTCGGCGAACGTCCAGCCGCCCAACGGCACTTCGCCACCGCGCTGGCCACCGCCCACGCCCTCGGCGCCGCGCGCCTGGCCGAGCGGATCACCCACGAATCCGCGCCCGCCGAACCACCCGCGACGGCCCGGTCCGATGGCGATCAACTCTTCGTCCTCCAGGGTGAGTTGTGGCAAATCAGGTTCGCCGGCCAGGAGGTCCGGCTGCCGGACAGCAAGGGCCTGCGCGACCTCGCCGTACTCCTCGCCCGCCCCGGCACACCCGTCCCCGCACTCGACCTCGCCACCACCGCCCCGTCAGCCCCGTCGGCCCTGGGGGCCCGCGCCGATGACCTCCACGAGCCCGCCGACACCGGCGAGTTGATCGACGCCACCGCCCGCGCCGCCTACCGGCACCGGCTCACCGAGCTGGACCGGGAGGCGGCGGACGCGGACGCGGCCGGGGACGCCGAGCGCTCGGCCCGGATCGCGGTCGAGCGGGACGCACTGGTCGGCCAGCTGGCCGCCGCGTACGGCCTGGGCGGGCGGGTCCGCCGGACCGGTTCGGCCGCGGAGCGGGCCCGTACCGCCGTGACGGCCCGCATCCGCACGGCGATCGAACGGATCGCACGCGCTCACCCGGCCCTCGGCCGCCACCTCGTCAACGCCGTCCACACCGGGACACTCTGCGTCTACCGGCCCGAACAGCCTGTCCGGTGGCACACCTGACAGCCGGGACCTCACATCGTGCGGCCGTTCCTCACGCCCCAGGAGTCGGAACACCCTGGGGGACGCAACCGAGGAGGACGTCATGCCCCGCATCTCCAAGGCCGAGGCCGAGCTCACCCTGGACGAGCCGGTGATCGAGGGCCGCTACGCCGAACTCGACGGGTTCATCGTCGGCTTCGAGACCCACAAGGCGGACCTGGACCCGGGTGCCCTGTTCGCGGGCCTGCCCGACGACCGCTGCCAGAGCCCGCACTGGGGCGTGGTGGTGACCGGAAAGGTGGTCTTCCGCTACGCCGACCACGACGAGGTCTACCGGGCGGGCGACGCCTACTACGGCGCGCCCGGCCATCTGCCGCTGATCTTCGCGGGCACCGAACTGATCGAGTTCAGCCCGACCGAGGCGCTGGAACGGACCATGGCCGTCGTGGGCCGCAACCTCGCCGCCACCGCGCAGGCTCCCGCCTGATGCCAGGAGCGCCCACCATGACCACCACCCTGACCCCCGCGCCCACCACGCCCGCCACCGACCGCCTCGCCGCCCTCCTGATCACCTTCCTGGAGACCGGCACCCCGCCGGACGGCCTCTTCCACCCGGAGGTCTTCTGCGACCTCACCGTCCCGTACTGGCGGCTCCAGGCGCGCGGGATCCCCGGACTGGTCGCGCTGCGCCGCAACGGCCACCCGGCGCCCGGCACCGTCCCGCGCCACCGCCTGGACCGCACGGCCACCGGCTTCGTCCTGGAGATCGAGGAGCGCTGGTCCCAGGACGGACAGCCCTGGTACTGCCGCGAGCTGTTCCGGGCGGACGTCCGGGACGACGCGGTGGTCCGGCTCTCCGTCTACTGCACCGGCGACTGGGACGCCGCCCAGCAGCGCCGCCACGGCGAAGAAGTGACCCTGCTCGAAGCCTGAGTCCAAGCTTGATCAGAACCCCGATCGGCCGGCCGGCCATTCCCGCCCGTCACGTGAAAGAGGCCACAGCGAATGCCTCTCCCTCGGTTCGCGCGGATCATGGCACAATGACGTCAGTAGTAGCAGTGACGTTCAGCGCACTCCGGGGTCGGTGAAAATCCGAACCGGCGGTTACAGTCCGCGACCCGTCCGCAGCCAGCGGCCGGTTGACCAGGTGAAATTCCTGGACCGACGGTTAAAGTCCGGATGGGAGGCGTGCGCGGCGGACGAGAGAAGCAGTACCCGTGGTCCCCCGGTGGACCGTGGGAGGCGGTGTGTGACGGAAGGGGTCCCCTCTTCCGGCTGTTCGGCTCGACGGCGGCCCCGGTGACGGGTCCGGTGATCGGTCGACGGTCCGGCGCACCCCGCGCGAACCTGCGCCCGTCCGTGTCCTCTCCCGTGCCACCACCCCGGAGTCCGCGCCCCTAAGCGCGAGGAGAACCCGGGTGTTCACCGGCATCATCGAAGAGCTCGGCGAGGTCGTGTCGATCGAGGAGATCGGCGACTCCTCGCGTATCCGCCTGCGCGGCCCGGTGGTCTGTCAGGGCGCGCACCACGGCGACTCCATCGCGGTCAACGGCGTCTGCCTGACCGTCGTCGACAGCCCCGAGGAACTGGCCGCCGACACCGGCGAGTTCAGCGCCGACGTGATGGCCGAGACGCTCCACCGGTCCAGCCTGGGCGAGTTGAAGCCCGGTTCACGGGTGAACCTGGAGCGCGCGATGGCGCTCGGCGCGCGCCTCGGCGGTCATCTGGTGCAGGGTCATGTCGACGCCACCGGGCGGCTGTTGAGCCGCGAACCGGGGCAGCGCGACGCGGCCGGCGAGCTCCGCTGGGAGGTGCTGCGCTTCTCGCTGCCGGAGTCCATCTCGCGCTACCTGGTGGAGAAGGGCTCGATCACCGTCGACGGCGTCAGCCTCACCGTGGTCGAGGCGGCCCGGGACAGCTTCACCGTCAGCCTCATCCCGGCGACCCTCGCGCTGACCACGCTCGGCGCCAAGACCGTCGGCGAGAGCGTCAACCTCGAAGTCGACGTCCTCGCCAAGTACGTGGAGCGGCTGCTGGAGTCCCGCACGCTCCCGCCGACCATCGCAGCAGAGCCCGGCATCGCAGCGGAAACCACGGGGGAGAGCAAGTGAACTGGCTCAACGGCACCATCCACCTGCTCGGCCAGGACGTCTACCGCTCCGACATCATCGGCAACCTGCTCGGCCTGACCGCGCTCGCGCTCGGCTGGCGCCGGTCCCGGCTGACCTGGCCGGTCCAGCTGCTGTCCGGGGTGATCCTGGTCGGCGCCTACTGGTCCGCCCACCTCAGCGGCGGCGTCGGCAAGCAGTTCGTCGTCATCCTGGCCGCCGTCTGGGGCTGGACCCGGTGGCAGCGCGGCAAGCAGGGCGACGGCGACGTCGCCGTGCGCTTCGCGACCGGCCGGGAGCGCGCGCTGCTGATCGGCGGCACCGCGCTCGGCACCCTCGCGGTCGGCACGCTCTTCACCGTCTACCCGCAGCTGTCCTGGGACGCCTGGCCGGACGCCTACATCTTCGTCGGCACGCTGGCCGCGATGGTGGCCCAGGCCCGCGGCTGGGTCGACTTCTGGTTCGCCTGGGTCGCCGTCGACCTGGTGGGCGTGCCGCTCGCCTTCAACAACGGCCTGGTCTTCTCCGGCTTCACCTACTCCGTCTACTTCGTCCTGGTCCTGCTCGGCCTGCGCGCCTGGTGGCTGCGCGGCCGCACCGCCCGCCCCGCGACCGACCACGCCCTCCAGGGAGCCTCCGCATGACCGAGCAGCAGCACGAGACGCAGACCGCGCGGCAGACCGAGAACGGGGCCGACGACCTCGACCTCGTCCTCGACCCGGTCGAGCGGGCCATCGCCGACATCGCGCTCGGCCGCGCCGTGATCGTGGTCGACGACGAGGACCGCGAGAACGAGGGCGACATCGTCTTCGCCGCCTCCGCCGCCACCCCCGAGCTGATGGCCTTCACCATCCGCTACAGCTCCGGCGTCATCTGCACCCCGATGACCGGCGACGAGCTGGACCGGCTCAAGCTCCCGCCGATGACCCAGGTCAACGAGGACCGCAAGGGCACCGCCTACACCGTCTCGGTGGACGCCCGCGAGGGGGTCACCACCGGCATCTCGGCCGCCGACCGGGCCCGCACCGTGCGGCTGCTCTCCTCGCCCGGCACCGAGGCCGGCGACCTCGCCCGCCCGGGGCACGTCTTCCCGCTGCGCGCGGTCGAGGGCGGCGTGCTGGTCCGTCCGGGCCACACCGAGGCCGCCGTCGACCTCGCCCGGCTGGCCGGGCTGGCGCCGGCCGGCGCGATCGCCGAGGTGGTGAACGACGACGGCACGATGGCGCGGCTGCCGGAGCTGGTGGCCTTCGCCCGGGAGCACGGCCTGGCGATCATCTCGATCGAGGACCTCATCGCCTACCGCCGCCGCACCGAGCTGCACGTCGACCGGGCCGCCGTGACCTCGCTGCCGACCGAGTACGGCGAGTTCACCGCCGTCGGCTACCGGGGCACCATCGACGGGGTCGAGCACCTCGCGCTGGTCGCCGGCGGCCTGGACGCGGACGGCCGGCTCCCGGACGGCGAGGACGTCCTGGTCCGGGTCCACTCCGAGTGCCTGACCGGGGACGTCTTCGGCTCGCTGCGCTGCGACTGCGGCCCGCAGCTCCAGGCCTCGCTGCGGCGGGTCGCCGAGGCCGGCCGGGGCGTGGTGCTCTACCTGCGCGGCCACGAGGGCCGGGGCGTCGGCCTGACGCACAAGCTGCGCGCCTACGAGCTCCAGGAGCAGGGGCGCGACACCGTCGACGCCAACCTCGACCTGGGCCTGCCGGCGGACGCCCGGGACTACAGCATCGGCGCCCAGATGCTCTGCGACCTCGGGGTCCGCTCGCTGACCCTGCTGACCAACAACCCGGAGAAGCTCACCGCGCTCACCGAGCACGGGCTCAAGGTCAAGGGCCGCGAGCCGGTGGAGATCCCGGCCGGCGAGCACAACCTGCGCTACCTGCGGACCAAGCGCGACCGGATGGGCCACGACCTGCCCGGCCTCGGTTCCTGAACGCACCTTCCTGAACCCGCCCGAACCCAGCCACCCCGCCCCGTACGAAGAACAGGAAACCGGAACATGAGCGGCCACGGAGCCCCCGAGCTGACCATCGACAACGCCGCCGACCTCAAGGTCGCCGTGATCGCCGCCCAGTGGCACGAGCAGGTGATGAACGGCCTGCTGGACGGCGCCCACCGCGCCCTCAAGGAGCTGGGCGTCGCCGAGCCGACCGTCCTGCGCGTCCCCGGCACCTTCGAGCTGCCGGTGGCCGCCAAGCGCCTCGCCGACCGCGGCTACGACGCGGTGATCGCCCTCGGCGTGGTGATCCGCGGCGGCACCCCGCACTTCGACTACGTCTGCCAGGCCGCCACCGCCGGCCTCACCCAGGTCAGCGTGGACACCGGCGTGCCGGTCGGCTTCGGCGTGCTGACCTGCGACAACGAGGAGCAGGCACTGGACCGCGCGGGCCTGCCGGGCTCCGCCGAGGACAAGGGCCACGAGGCGGTCACCGCGGCCGTCGCCACCGCCGCCACGCTGCGCGCGCTCTGACACCCCTCGCGGTTCGCACGGTCCCGGACCGTGGACGTCCACCGGACTGTCCACGGTCCGGGATCGTTTACCGCCCGTGTGCCCGCACGCCGTAAGGTGGCCCCATCATGGCTTCGAAGACATTCGAGGAGCTCTTCACCGAGCTCCAGCAGAAGGCCGCCACCGGCGACCCCTCGTCCTCCCGTACCGCGCAGCTCGTCCAGCAGGGCGTCCATGCGATCGGCAAGAAGGTCGTCGAGGAGGCCGCCGAGGTCTGGATGGCCGCCGAGTTCCAGTCGGACGAGCAGACCGCCGAGGAGATCTCCCAGCTCCTCTACCACCTTCAGGTGATGATGGTCGCCCGTGGGCTGACGCTCGACGACGTCTACAAGTACCTCTAGTCCCGGCCCAGAAGAAACCGCACTCCCTCCCCACCGAACAGGTAAGGAACTGACCTCCATGCTGCGCATCGCCGTCCCCAACAAGGGTTCGCTCTCGGGTCCCGCGGCGGAGATGCTCCATGAGGCCGGCTACCGGCAGCGCAAGGACGCCAAGGAGCTGGTCCTGGTCGACCCGGGCAACCAGGTCGAGTTCTTCTTCCTGCGTCCGCGTGACATCGCCGTCTACGTCGGCTCCGGCCGCCTGGACGTCGGCATCACCGGCCGGGACCTGCTGCTGGACTCGCACTCCAACGCGGAGGAGGTCCTCGCGCTCGGCTTCGGCGGCTCGACCTTCCGCTTCGCCCGCCCGGTGGGCGTGGACGTCCAGGACGTGCAGGGACTGGAGGGGCTGCGGATCGCCACCTCCTACACCGGCCTGGTCGAGCAGCACCTCGCCGACCAGGGCGTGAAGGCCACCGTCACCAAGCTGGACGGCGCGGTGGAGACCGCGGTGCAGCTGGGCGTCGCCGACGTGATCGCCGACGTGGTGGAGACCGGCACCAGCCTGCGCAACGCGGGCCTGGAGGTGTTCGGCGAGCCGATCCTGGTCTCCGACGCCGTGGTGATCCGCCCGAAGGGCGCCGGCGAGGACCCGGCCGTCGACCAGTTCCTGCGCCGTCTGCAGGGCGTGCTGGTGGCCCGCCGCTACGTGCTGATGGACTACGACATCCGCGCCGAGCACGTCGGCGCCGCCGTCGGGCTCACCCCGGGCCTTGAGTCGCCGACCGTCTCGCCGCTGCACACCGAGGGCTGGGTGGCGGTCCGCGCCATGGTGCTCCGCAAGGAGGCCCAGCGGATCATGGACGACCTGTGGGGCATCGGCGCCCGGGCGATCCTGGTGACCAACATCCACGCCTGCCGCCTCTGAACCACCCTCCGCCCCCGGCCGCCGGGGTAAGCACCGCTTGAATAGGGTGGGGACGCCGATTCGGTCCGTCCCCACCCTTTTCGCCGTCCGACCCGTCGAACCACCCCGGAGCGCCCCGTGTCCACCCCCGCCGAGTTCCCCGTCACCTGGGCCCCGCGCCGCACCCGGGCCGTGCTGCTCCCGGTCTGCGCGCTGCTGGTGGTGCTGTTCGCCGTGCTGGCCTTCGCCCTCCCGGCGACCTGGCAGTTCAACGACCGCGTCCTGATGGCGCTCAGCGGGGTGTTCTTCGCCTCGGTCGGCCTGATGCTGGCCCGGCCCCGGGTGAGCGCCGACGCCGAGGGCGTCACGGTGGTCAACTTCGTCCGCAGCCGTCGGCTGGCCTGGGCCGAGATCGTCGGGGTCAACTTCCGCCAGGGCGACCCGTGGGCCTCGCTCGACCTCGCCGACGGCACCTCGCTGGCCGCCGTCGGCATCCAGCCGGGGGTCGGCAAGAACCAGGCCATCGCGGACGCCCGCGCGCTGCGCGACCTGGTCGAGCGCCACGGCGGCTGAGCCCGCCTCCCGGAACCCCCACCGCACCCGCCCGCGCCCGACCGGGACCCGCCCGGCACCGTCCCGGGCGGGTCCGAACGTGGATCCGACGGTCGCACGGGTATGGTCTACGCTGGTAAAAGCGGGGCAAAGACACCACCGCCCCGCCCGCAATCGACCTGAGGAGTGACACCCCCCGTCCATGGACGATCCGTCCGGTAGTACCAACGCCGCCCCACTTCCGACCGCCGGAAGGCAGGCGGCACTGTGATCACCGCCTGGCTGCTGCTGCTCGCGGCCCTCCTGCTCATCCTCGCCAACGGCCTCTTCGTGGCCGCCGAGTTCGCCTTCGTGACCGTCGAGCGCGGCGCGGTGGAGCGCTCCGCCGAAGCCGGCGACGCCAAGTCCGGCCGGGTCTCCAAGGCCCTGCGGCACCTCTCCTTCGAACTCTCCGGCGCCCAGCTCGGCATCACCGTCACCTCGCTGGTGGTCGGCATGCTCGCCGAACCGGCGCTGTCCGTCCTCCTCAAGCCCGTGTTCACCGGTGTCGGCCTGCCCGACGGGGCGGCCCGCGGGGCCGCCGTGATCATCGGCATGCTGCTCGCCACCGTCGTCCAGATGGTGATCGGCGAGCTGGTCCCGAAGAACTGGGCGATCTCCCGGCCGCTCCAGGTGGCCCGCGCGGTCGCCGCGCCGCACATGGGGTTCTCCCGGGTCTGCCGCCCGCTGATCCGGGTCCTGAACGGCTCGGCCGACCGCGCCGTGCGCGCCTTCGGCATCGAGCCGCAGGAGGAGCTGGACCACGCCCGCACCCCCGCCGAGCTGGTCTCGCTGGCCCGGCACTCGGCCAAGGCCGGCGCGATAGACGAGGAGTCGGCCACCCTGTTCGTGCGGACCCTCGGCCTCGGCGACCTCACCGCGGAGTCCGTGATGACCCCGCGCGTCGACGTGTCCGCCCTGCAGAGCGACGCCAGCGCCGCCGACGTCCTCAACCTGACCCGGGCCACCGGCCTGTCCCGCTTCCCGGTCTACGCCGACAGCCTGGACGAGGTCACCGGCACCGTCACGCTCAAGGACGCGCTGGCCGTGCCGGCCGCGCAGCGCGCCACCGTCCGGGTCGGCGAGCTCGCCGTCCCGCCGCTGCTGGTGCCCGAGACGCTGCCCGCCGAGCGGCTGCTGGACCAGCTGCGCCGGCTCCAGCCGATGGCCATCGTGGTCGACGAGTACGGCGGCACCGCCGGCGTGGTCACCGTGGAGGACATCGTCGAGGAGATCGTCGGCGAGGTGCAGGACGAGCACGACCCGGCCGACACCGCCGAGCTGCAGAAGCTGCCGCCGGTCGACGGGCAGCCCGCCTGGCTGGCCGACGGCCGCGCCCGGCTGGACCAGCTGGAGGCGCTCGGCCTGAACGCCCCCGACGGCCCGTACGAGACGCTCGCCGGCCTGGTCACCGACCTGCTCGGCAAGCTCCCCGCCCCCGGCGAGCAGGTCGAGCTGCCCGGCTGGCGGTTCACCGTGGAGGCCGTGGACCGGCACCGGACCAGCCGGGTCCGGGTGGAACGCACCGGCGGACACCACCTGTTCGGCCGTGACGACGACGAGGACGGGACCCGATGACCGCGCTCCAACTGGCCGTCGCCGTCCTGCTGCTGCTCGGCAACGCCTTCTTCGTCGGCGCCGAGTTCGCGGTGGTCTCGGTCCGGCGCAGCCAGATCGAACCGCTCGCCGAGGCCGGCAACAAGCGCGCCCGCACCGTGTTGCACGCGCTCTCCAACGTCTCCGCGATGCTGGCCGCGGCCCAGCTCGGCATCACGGTCTGCTCGCTGGGCCTGGGCGCGCTCGCCGAGCCGACCATCGCCCACCTGCTGGAGGGCCCGTTCCACGCGATCGGCATCCCGTCCGGCCTGATGCACCCGCTGTCGTACGGCATCTCGCTGGCGGTCGTGGTCTACCTGCACATGGTGCTGGGCGAGATGGTGCCGAAGAACATGGCGCTGGCCGGCCCGGAGAAGGCCGCGCTCTGGCTCGGCCCGCCGCTGGACCGGCTGGCCCGCTGGCTCGCCCCGGTGATCTCCTTCCTCAACTCCTTCGCCAACGGCGTGTTGAAGCTGTTCAAGGTGGAGGGCAAGGACGAGGTGGAGTCGGTCTTCACCACCGAGCAGCTGATGTACCTGCTCGCCGACTCCCGGGACGCCGGTCTGCTGGAGAAGGACCGCCAGGAACGCCTGGAGGACGCCCTGGAGCTGGGCCGCCGCCCGGTCACCGACGTCCTGCTCACCCCCGAGCAGCTGGTCACCGTGGACACCAAGGTGACCGCCGGGCAGGTCGAGGAGCTGGCGCTGCGCACCGGTTTCTCACGCTTCCCGGTCACCGACGGCGACCCGGCCGGCCACGGCTACCTGGGGTACCTGCACCTCAAGGACATCCTGGACGTCGACGACCCGACGGCGCCCGTCCCGGCCCGCCTCTGGCGGCCGATCACCGTGCTGCGCGGCACCCTCCCGCTGGACGACGCGCTCGGCGCGATGCGCCGGGCCGCCTGCCACCTGGCGGCCGTCCTCGACCAGGACGGGCGGACGCTCGGCGTGGTGATGCTGGAGGACGTGCTGGAGGAGCTGGTCGGCGAGGTGCACGACCCGGACCACCGCTCGGCGGCCTGACGCCCTCCGGCTGATCCGCCCCGCCTGATCCGCCCTGCCTGATTCGCCCTGCCCGATTCGCCTCGGCACCATCCGCCCGGCCGGTTCGCTCCGGCCGGGCGGTTCCCTTTCGCTGTGGGCGATTCCGCTGTGAGCGTTCGGCTGTTCCCATGCCGACCACCCGCTGTGCAGGGTGGTCGGCATGAGACTTCTCCTGCTGGGTGGTACGGAGTTCGTGGGGCGGGCCGTCGCCGAGGCGGCATCGGAACGGGGCTGGGAGGTGACGGTCTTCCACCGGGGGACGCACCCCGCCCCGCCGGGGGCGCGGGTCCGGCACGGGGACCGGACGGCCGAGGGCGGGCTGGCGGCCCTGGCCGAGGGGGAGTGGGACGCGGTCGTGGACACCTGGTCCGGCGCCCCGTCGGCGGTGCGCGACAGCGCCCGGCTGCTGGCCGGCCGGGTCACCGGCGGCTATGCGTACGTGTCCAGCCGCTCGGTGTACGCCTACCCGGCCCCGGCCGGGGCCGACGAGGGCGCGCCGGTGGTCGAGGGCTCGCCGGACGACGGTGAGGTGCCGTACCCGGAGGCCAAGCGGGGCGGCGAACTGGCCGTGCTGGACGCCTTCGGGGACCGCGCGCTGCTGGTCCGGGCCGGACTGATCCTCGGCCCGTACGAGAACATCGGCCGGCTGCCCTGGTGGCTGAACCGGATCGCCCGGGGCGGCCCGGTGCTCGCCCCGGGACCGCGCGAGGCCGCCGTGCAGTTCATCGACGTCCGCGACCTGGCCGCCTGGACCCTGGACGCCCTCGCGGCCGGCCTCGGCGGCCCGTACGACCTGGTTTCCCCGGTGGGCCACAGCACCATGGGCGAGCTGCTGGAGGCCTGCGTGGCCGCCACCGGCTCGACCGCCGAGCTGCGCTGGACCGACCCGGAGCGGATCCTGGCGGCCGGCGTCGAGCCCTGGAGCCACCTGCCGGTCTGGATCCCGCCGGGCGAGCTGTACGACACCATGCACGGCGCGGACGTCCGCAAGGCGCTGGCCGCCGGGCTGCGCTGCCGGCCGGTGGCCGGGACGGCCGCCGACACCTGGGCCTGGCTGACCGCCATCGGCGGCACCGCGCCGCAGCGCCCGGACCGGCCGAAGGTCGGCCTGGACCCGGAGCTGGAGGCGAAGGTCCTGGACTGAGCCCCACCGATCCGCCCGACGGCCGGGGCCCCCGGGTCAGCCCCGGCCGTCGATCAGTTCGCCGTACGCCTGCACCAGGTCCGGCAGCCGCAGGGTGGCGAGGTCCTCCCGGCCGGGGGGCTCGCGCAGCAGGGTGAGCCGCAGGTCCCGGTAGGCGCAGGACTTCTCGTACAGGGTGCGGATGAACCGGCCGTTGCCCAGCTCGTCGATCCAGCCCTCGCGCACCACGTGGGTGCAGATCGAGGCCAGCTCCTCGGCGGCGTCCTCGTCCCAGTCGTCGCCGTCCTGGCCGGCCAGCGCGGCGCCGATCGCGGTCAGCTCGCCCGGGCGGTAGCTGGGGAAGTCGACCCGGGTGGTGAAACGGGAGTTGAGGCCGGGGTTGGTGGCGAGCAGCCGGTTCATGCCCTCGGGGTAGCCGGCCAGGATCACCACCAGCCGGTCCCGGTTGTCCTCGGCGCGCTTGAGCAGCACCTGGAGCGCCTCGTCGCCGTACGCGTCGCCCTTGCTGTAGCCGGAGTTGGAGAGGCTGTACGCCTCGTCGATGAAGAGCACGCCGTCCAGTGCCGAGTCGATCAGCTCGTTCGCCTTGACGGCCGTCTGGCCGAGGAACTCGCCGACCAGATCGGCTCGTTGGGCCTCCACCAGGTGGTCGCCGGAGAGTAGGCCGAGGGCGTGGAAGACCCGGCCGAGGATCCGGGCGACGGTGGTCTTGCCGGTGCCGGAGGGGCCGGAGAAGACGAAGTGCCGCTTGGGGGGCTGGACCGGCAGGCCCTGTTCGGCGCGCAGCCTGGCCATCCGCAGCTGGGCGGAGAGCGCCCGGACCTGGCGCTTGACCGGCTCCAGGCCGACCATCCGGGAGAGTTCGGCCAGTGCGGCGTCCAACTCGGCCTGGTCGCCCTCGCGTTCGAGTGCGGTGTAGGCGTTCGCGAGCCGCGGCAGGGCCTCGCCGCGGGCCGCCGCCGGGGTGGCGGAGGAGGCCTGGGCGGGCTGCGGGGCGGTCGAACCGGAGCGCTGGCCGGCGGTCAGCGGGGGAGTGCCGGCTCCGCCGCCCGGTCTGTTGTCGGCACCGGCCGCGGTCGGCACGGCCGGGTGGGCCTCGTCGCCCGGTGCCGGTCCCGATCCCGGGTCGGGCTGCGGTTCCGGCCCGGCGTCGAGCGCGTCGACGCCCCAGGAGGCGTCCGCCCCGAGCGGCCCGTCCGCCCCGAGCGGGACATCGGGCCCCGACCCGTCCAGGTCGAGAGGGCCGAGCGGGTCGAGCGGGTCGAAGCCCGCCGGGTCGAGCCCGCCCTGGTCCGGCGCCTCCTCCGGCCCGGTGCCGCGTCCCGTCTCGCGGCCGCCCCCGGCGGCCTCCAGCAGCGAGTCGGCCAGGCCGTCCTCCGCCGAGATCGCCGCCAGCCGGGCCGCGGTGTCCATGAACGCGGGGTCGGCCCGGTGCACCGCCCGGTAGAGCGGCAAGGCGGCTGCGGTGCGTCCGGCGCCCTCGTACGCGCGGGCCAGCCAGTACCGCAGCTCCTTGCGCTGCGGCTGCTCGGAGCGGCAGCGCGCGAGCGAGGCGGCCAGCGGCGCCTGGGCCTGGGCGCACATGTCCAGCCGGACCCGCGCCATGCCGGCGAACAGCCCGGCCTCGATGCCGAGCAGCGGGTCGTCGAGCAGCCGGTCGGTGTCCCGGATCAGCTGCTCCCAGTCCTTGAGCAGGTAGGAGCGGCAGGCGTGCAGGAAGCGCGCCGACGGGTCCTCGCCGGGGGCCGGGCACTGCTCCAACGCCTGGTCCAGCTCGGTGAGATGACGCCCGTCCAGCCAGTGCGAGGCGTGCGCGAGGGCGAGGTCCCGGGTGTCCTCCAGCACCGGCTGCACCCACCAGCCGAGCCAGTACCAGGAGCTGAGCGGCCGGCCGTGCCGTCGGCGCTGTTCGCCGAAACGTTTCTGGTGCCGGTACATCGCGAGCAGCGCGCCGGAGGTGTCGCTGCGCAGCGCGTGCAGGCCGAGCCAGGCGTCGGCCATGCCCGGGTCGAGCCGCACCGCGGCCCGGAACTCCTCCTCGGCCCGGGAGTACGCCCCGGCCGTGTAGGCGTCCATGGCACGCAGCCAGGCGCGGTCGGCGAGCCGGTTCGGTGCCGGGCCGCCCGCGTTGTTGCCGTCGGAACTCTCCACCGTCGTCACTCACGCCCCCCGCGGTGTGGCTCGGGGCTCGGCCGGCGGCGGTGTGCGGAGCCGGCCGGTGGTCGTCATGCCCCCAAGGCGCATATGCGCCTGCGAGGAATCGTACCGGCGCGGCGCTGATCCGGAAGGGTGCCGAGCGATGTCAAAACCGATCGGGCGGGCGGCCGTTGAGCGGTGGCCGGAACCGGTGGGGAGGTGTCGGACGGCACCCCCGGCTCACGGGGGAACAAGCCGGGGATGCCGGGTCCGAGGTTGCGGAATCAACTATTCCGTCAACGGAGGGAAACCTATTTCCTGGTGACGCCGCAGGTCAAGGGCTTGGTTGAAGGTTCACCGACGGTGCTCGGGATGATTCGCCCGGTCACTCCGTCGACCCGGGTGGCGGCCGACGCCCGGCTCGGATCGGCGGCGAAATGTGCCGATTCGGCCCGCGCCCAGCCCGCCCAGAACTCCGCCAGCTCCGGCCCGTCCCGCTCCTCGCCGCGCCGCCGGGCCGCCGCGGCGTCCAGCTCCATCCAGATCAGCCGGCTCAGCCAGGGGCGCACCGCGCGGCGGCCGGCGCCGACCCCCTCGACCAGGACCACCGGCGCGAGCGGCACCCGGGCGGTGCCGGCGAACCGGCGCAGCGTCCAGTCGTAGACCGCGTACTCGGCGTCCCGCCCCGCCGCCAGCGGCTCGAACACCTGGGCGCGCAGGCGTTCGGTCCAGCCGAACGGCTCGGCGTGCGTCGCCAGGTCGTCCAGGTGCACCACCGGTGCGCCGCCCAGCGCGGCCGCCAGCCGGCCGGCGAAGGTGGTCTTGCCCGAGCCCGCGTGGCCGTCCACCGCCACCAGCCGGACCGGACCGCAGGCCGGAGGTAGCGCCCGCAGCCCGGCCGCGAGCCCGGCCAGGTCACCGGCCGCGTCACCGGCCGGGCCGCCGACCAGGCCGCCGGTCGGGTCCGGGCGGGTGCGGGGGTCCACTACAGGGGCCGCGGGAGTCTCGGAATAAGCCACAACGTCAACCCTACGGGGGGCCGTGCGCCGATACGGACAGTGATGCCGTGCAGGTCGTGACGGCGGCGCCGGGATCGGGCATACTCACTTCGCCACGCCTGTGAACGACCGTTCACCGCAATCCGGTGCCGGTCGGGCAGGGCTGCCACACCCCGCGCGGGCCCGACCACACCCCGGGGCCGGCGCACGACCGAGGAGGCGAACCGCCGCTATGACCCCCTCCCCTGCGAAAGCCGTGGACCGCCAGCTGCCCAGCGAGGAGGCCCGTGAGCTGCTGAACCTCACCCGCGACCTCGTCCAGCGCGAGCTGCAGCCGCGCGCCGCGGAGGACGAGGCGGCCGGCCGCTTCCCGCGTGAGGTCTTCCGCACCCTCGGCGAGGCCGGCCTGCTCTCGCTCCCGTACGACGAGCGCTACGGCGGCGGCGACCAGCCCTACGAGGTCTACCTGCAGGTCCTGGAGGAGCTGGCGGCCGGCTGGCTGGCCGTCGGCCTCGGGGTCAGCGTGCACACCCTCTCCTGCCACGCCCTCGCCACCTTCGGCACCGACGAGCAGCGCGAGCGCTGGCTGCCCGGCATGCTCTCCGGCGAGCAGCTCGGCGCCTACTGCCTCTCCGAGCCGCAGTCCGGCTCCGACGCCGCCGCCCTGCGCACCCGCGCCGACCTGGACGGCGAGGAGTACGTGGTCAGCGGCACGAAGGCGTGGATCACCCACGGCGGCCAGGCCGACTTCTACAGCGCGCTGGTGCGCACCGGCGAGGAGGGCTCGCGCGGCATCAGCTGCCTGCTGGTCCCCGGTACCCAGCCCGGGCTGTCGGCCGCCCCGCCGGAGCACAAGATGGGCATGAAGTCCTCGCCGACCGCCCAGCTGCACTTCGACGGCGCCCGGGTCTCCCGCGACCGGCTGGTCGGCGTCGAGGGCCAGGGCTTCCAGATCGCGCTCGCCGCGCTGGACTCCGGCCGGCTCGGCATCGCGGCCTGCGCCGTCGGCGTCGCCCAGGCCGCGCTCGACCTCGCCGTCGACTACGCGCGCACCCGCCGCCAGTTCGGCCGCCCGATCGCCGACTTCCAGGGCCTGTCGTTCATGCTCGCCGACATGGCCACCCAGATCGAGGCCGGCCGGGCGCTCTACCTGGCCGCGGCCCGCAAGCGCGACGCCGGCCTGCCGTTCTCCAAGGAGGCGGCGATGGCCAAGCTGTTCTGCACCGACACGGTGATGAAGGTGACCACCGACGCGGTCCAGGTGCTCGGCGGCTACGGCTACACCCAGGACTTCCCGGCCGAGCGCTACATGCGCGAGGCCAAGGTGCTGCAGATCGTCGAGGGCACCAACCAGATCCAGCGCCTGGTGATCGGCCGCCATCTCACCAAGGGCTGATCCCCGCGGGCGCCCCGGGGCGCCCCGGCAAACGGCCCCCGGGCGTCACTCCAGGGTGCGGAGTGACGCCCGGGGGCGTTCATGTCTCATGACGGCTCGTCAGCGCCCGTGCGAGGAGTGGGAGTTCAGCGCCGGAAGAACCGGCTGCGCTGCTCCGGGATGGCCGGCGCGGATGTCCGGCGGACCGGGCGGTGCACCAGCGCGTGCGAGAACGGCTGGGTGCGCCAGTCCAGCTCGGACGGCAGCGCGAGCAGGGCCGCCAGCCCGGTCGGCTCGGCGTCCTCGGCGCTCTCCACCTCGGCCAGGTCGTCCGTCGCCGCACCCGAACCCGGGCAGAGCGCGGGGGAGAAGGGGTGCCAGGCCTTCGGCAGGACGGCGTGCTGCGGCAGCCGCTCCTCGTCGCCCACCAGGGCGATCGGGCGCCGGCAGGCCGGGCAGTGCACCCGGAAGATCTCCCAGGTGTCGGCCTCGCCCGGATCGACCCCCGGTGCGGCGTCGTAGGGGACCGCGAGGTCCTCGCGGTCGGTCGTATCGTGGGCGTCGTCCGCGCCCGTCGGGCGCTCGTCGGTAACGCGCATTGGTGATCCCCCTCGGATCGGGCCCGGCGTGGTCGCCCGGGGCCACAACCAGCACTTCCCGCCGATGCGGACTCATAACCCTGCGGGTCGTCGCACTGTGATGCACCGGGTGTGGTCTTCGCCACATTCGTCCGGCATGTGCCCGTACGGCACCCCGTCGTGCCCCGGGTGACACCGTGTGCGCCGCTCTCGCACTCCGCACGCCCCCCGGGGTCGCCACCCGGTGCACCCTGACCCCACGCGCCCCGTGCGCACCGTGCGCGCCCACCCCTGCGGTCCGCGCGCCCCCGAGGGGGGTAGGTTTGCGCCTTGTGGAGGATCTCGATCAACGCATCGTCCAGCTGCTCCTCAAGGACGGCCGGATGAGCTACACGGACCTGGGCAAGGCCACCGGCCTGTCCACCTCGGCGGTGCACCAGCGGGTGCGCCGGCTCGAACAGCGCGGAGTGATCCGCGGCTACACCGCGATCGTCGACCCGGACGCCGTCGACCTGGCGCTCACCGCGTTCATCTCGGTCAAACCCTTCGACCCCAGCGCGCCGGACGACACACCCGAGAGACTGGCCGGCCTGCCCGAGATCGAGGCCTGCCACAGCGTCGCCGGCGAGGAGAACTACATCCTCAAGGTCCGCGTCGGCGCCCCCGGCGACCTGGAGGACCTGCTGGCCCGCATCCGCAGCGCCGCCGGCGTCTCCACCCGCACCACCGTCGTCCTCTCCACCCCGTACGAGGCCCGGCCCCCCAAGCTCTGAACGGGCCGCCGGGGCCGTCGGCAGGACGGCCCGCCGGGGGGTGCAGACTAGGTCGCATGACCGAACGCACCCCCCGGACCGTCCTGCTGCGCGGCGGCGCCGTCTACAGCCCCGCCGACCCCTTCGCCACCGCCATGCTCGTCGAGGGCGAGCACGTCGCCTGGGTGGGCAGCGACGGGGCCGCCGAGGCGTACGCGCAGACCGCCGACGAGATCGTCGAGCTGGACGGCGCCCTGGTCACCCCCGCCTTCGTCGACGCCCATGTGCACGCCACCTCCGCCGGCCTCGCGCTCACCGGGCTCGACCTCACCGGCAGCCCCTCGCTGGCCGCCGCCCTCGACGCGCTCACCGCCTTCGTCGCCGCCCGGCCGCGGCCCGACGGCGTGCTCATCGGCCACGGCTGGGACGAGACCCGCTGGCCCGAGGGCCGCCCGCCCACCCTCGCCGAGCTGGACGCCGCCGCCGGGGGCGCCGCCGTCTACCTCTCCCGCACCGACGTGCACTCCGCGCTCGCCACCAGCGCGCTGCGCGAGCTCACCGACGGCCTCGCCGACCGGCCCGGCCACCACGCCGACGGCCCGCTCACCCGCGACGCCCACCACGCCGTCCGGAAGGCCGCGCTCGCCCACCTCACCGCCGACCAGCGCCGCGCCGCCCAGCGCGCCGCCCTGGCCCGCGCCGCCGAACTCGGCATCGGCGCCCTGCACGAGTGCGCCGGCCCGGAGATCTCCTCCGAGCAGGACCTCGCCGCCCTGCTGGAGCTCGCCGCCGAGGGCACCGGCCCCGAGGTGTTCGGCTACTGGGGCGAGCTCGCCGAGCGCGGCGGCGTCGAGACCGCCCGCCGGCTCGGCGCGGTCGGCGCCGGCGGCGACCTCTTCGTGGACGGCGCGATCGGCTCGCACACCGCCTGCCTGCACGCCGACTACGCCGACGCCGACCACACCGGCACCTCCTACCTGAGCGCCGAGCAGGTCGCCGACCACGTCGCCGCCTGCACCGAGGCCGGGCTCCAGGCCGGCTTCCACGCCATCGGCGACGCCGCGATCGCCGCCGTGATCGACGGCGTCCGGGCGGCCGGCGAGCGGCTCGGCGCCGACCGGGTGCGGGCGCTGCGCCACCGGATCGAGCACGCCGAGGCACTCGACGACAAGACCGTCGCCGCCTTCGCCGAGCTCGGCCTGACCGCCTCCGTGCAGCCCGCCTTCGACGCCACCTGGGGCGGCCCGGACGGCATGTACGTCCAGCGGCTCGGCGCCGAGCGGGCCGCCGCGCTCAACCCGTTCGCCGCGCTGCTGCGGGCCGGCGTCCCGCTGGCCTTCGGCTCGGACGTCCCGGTCACCCCGCTCGACCCCTGGGGCACCGTCCGGGCCGCCGCCTTCCACCGGACCCCGGAGCACCGGATCTCGGTCCGCGCCGCCTTCACCGCCCACACCCGGGGCGGCTGGCGCGCGATCGGCCGCGACCAGGACGGCGTGCTGGTCCCCGGCGCGATCGCCAGCTACGCGATCTGGGCCGCCGACGAGCTGGTCGTCCAGGCCCCGGACTCCCGGGTGGCCGGCTGGTCCACCGACCCGCGCTCCGGCACCCCCGGCCTGCCCGACCTCACCCCCGGCCACCCGCTGCCCGCCTGCCTGCGCACCGTGGTCCGCGGCCGCACCGTGTACCGGGCGGACGCCGGCTAATCCGGATGATCGGGGCGGCGGGCGCGTCCTAGGTTGGTCCCATGACCGATCAGCCGTTCGTCCCCGCCGACTTCACCGTCCCCCGCACGCTGACCGCCGAGGGGTTCCGCCTGGAGCCCCTCGGCGAGCAGCACAACGAGGCCGACCACGCCGCCTGGAGCGGCAGCATCGAGCACATCCGCGCCACCCCCGGCTTCGAGCACGGCCACTGGCCCCCGGTCGACGGCATGACCCTCGACCGCAACCTCGCCGACCTGCGCCGGCACGCCGCCGACTTCGAGGCCCGCCGCGGCTTCACCTACACCGTCCGCGAGCTCCCCGGCGACGCCGTCATCGGCTGCGTCTATGTCTGTCCCGACCGCACCGAGCAGGCCGTCGCCAAGGTCAGCTCCTGGGTCCGCGCCGACCGCGCCGGCCTGGACGCCCCGCTGCACCGCGCCGTCTCCGCCTGGCTCGCCGACTGGCCGCTGCGCGAGGTCCGCTACGCTCCGCGCTGAACCGCTGCCGGACCGCTGCCCGAAACGACCCTCACCTCACGGTTCGGTGTCCGGACGGGGTACCTTCTTCGGACAGCGTCCGAACAGCCGTCCAGCTACCCCCGCGAGACGGCGTCGAGAGAGATGGTGCGACGGTGGCCATGCCCGTCACCCAGGAGCGGTCCGGGACCGCGCCCCAGACCCCCGACGAGGCAGCGGGCCCGGGCCGGACCGCCCGGGCCCTCGCCAGGGTCCGGGCCGGTCTGCCGCGCACCGGGCTGGCCGCCCTCGCCGGACTGCTGCTCGCCCTGGCCTTCCCGCCCTTCGACCTGTGGCCGCTCTCGCTGCTCGGCGTCGCCGCGCTGTCGCTGCTCACCCGCGGCCGCACCGTCCGGCAGGGCGCCTGGACCGGCTTCGCCTTCGGCCTGCCGTTCTTCCTGATGCTGCTCAGCTGGCTGCGGGTGATCGGCTGGGACGCCACGATCGGCCTGTCGATCGTCGAGGCGCTCTTCCTGGCCGCCCTCGGCGCCGGCCTCGCCCTCACCTCCCGGCTGCCCGGCTGGCCGCTCTGGGGCGCCTGCCTGTGGATCACCCAGGAGTGGGCCCGCGACCGGCTGCCGCTCGGCGGCTTCCCCTGGGGCCGGCTCGCCTTCGCCAACACCGCCACCCCGTACACCCCGCTGGCCGCGCTCGGCGGCGCCCCGCTGGTGACCTTCGCCGTCGCGCTCTCCGGCACCCTGCTGGCCTGGGCCGCCGTCCGGGCCACCGGCCGCGGCGCCGCCCGCCGCCCGGCGCAGGCCGCCGCGGCCGGGCTCGGCGCGGTCGCCGCGCTGCTCGCCGGCTACCTGGTGCCGGTGCCGACCGCGCCCGCCGACACCGTCAAGGTCGCGATCATCCAGGGCAACGTGCCCAACCCCGGCATGGACTTCCTCGGCCGCCCGATGATGGTCCTCAACAACCACGCCGCCGCCACCGAGAAGCTCGCCGCCGACATCAAGGCCGGCCGGGCCGAGAAGCCGGACATCGTGATCTGGCCGGAGAACTCCTCCGACCTCGACCCGTTCAGCGACCCGCTCGCCTTCCAGCGGATCGACCAGGCGGTCCGGACGATCGGCGTGCCCACCCTGGTCGGCACCCTGGTCGACGGCCCGGACGAGCAGCACGTCCAGAACGAGGGCATCGTCTGGGACCCGAAGACCGGTCCCGGCGCCTCCTACACCAAGCAGCACCCGGTGCCGTTCGGCGAGTACGTGCCCTTCCGCGACCAGCTGTCCAAGGTGATCACCCGGCTCCAGCGGGTCGCCCGCGACTTCTACCCCGGCGACCACAACGGCGTCATGCAGCTCGGCCCGGCCCGGATCGGGGACGTCATCTGCTTCGAGGTCGCCTACGACGAGATCGTCCGCGACACCGTCGACCAGGGCGCCCGGATCCTCGTCGTGCAGACCAACAACGCCACCTACGCCAAGACCGGCCAGCCCGAGCAGCAGCTCGCGATGAGCCGGCTGCGCGCCGTCGAGCACGGCCGCGCGGTGCTGATCGCCGCGACCAGCGGCATCAGCGCGGTGATCGCCCCGGACGGTTCGGTGGTGCAGCGCACCGAGGAGCTGACCGCCGCCGAGCTGTCGGCCACCGTCCCGCTGCGCGACGGCACCACCGTCGCCGACCGCCTGGGCGCCGTCCCCGAGTGGACGCTCGCCCTGGCCGGCCTGCTCGCCTGCGCGGGAGCGATCGCCCTCACCGTGCGGCGCCGCCGGGCCGCCTAGGTCGTGTCCCTTGCCAGCGGGTCGCCCCTGTTCGGAACACCGGCCGGGGGCGGATCGTTGGACCAGGTGGTGCCGTAGCCGGCCCGGACCTCCCGTGCGGCGCGCAGAGCACCGCGTGGAGTGGATTCGTACCGTGACCCAGCAAGCTACCCCTGCCCGTCCGGCGCCGCGTTCGAGGCTCCGGCGCGTGTTGCCGTTGCTGATCACCGCCTGGCTGGTGCTGGAGATCTGGCTGCTGGTCCAGGTGGGCTCGTGGCTGGGCGGCCTGACCGTGGTGCTGCTGCTGATCGCCGGCGCGGTGATCGGCGGCTCGCTGATCAAGCGGGCGGGCCTGAAGGCCCTGTCGGCGGCGATCGAGCAGAGCCGGGACCCGCAGTCCCAGCAGCCGCAGACCGGCACCAGCCTCACCGTGCTGGCCGGCCTGCTGCTGATCGTGCCCGGCTTCCTGTCGGACGTCCTGGCGCTGACCCTGCTGTTCCCGCCGACCCGGGCGCTCTGGCGGGCGGCCGGGCGCAAGGTCGCCGACAAGGCGCTGCGCTCCGCCACCCCCGTCGGCGCCGACCCGTTCGCGGACGCGATGCGGCTCCAGGAGCAGCTGCGCATCCACCGCCCGGACGGCAAGGTGATCCAGGGCGAGGTGGTCGAGCCGGGCGCCGGTCCGGCCGGACCGCAGGGCCCGGACACCCGCTACCGCCCGCCGCTGAACGGCTGAGCCCCCCGGCTCGGGCGCCTCGCGCGCCCGGGCCCCACTCGATCCGGCTCGATCCGGGCAACGCGAAAGGGACCCTGGTGACCAGGGTCCCTTTTCGCGTGCCCCCGCCGGGTGGCGGGAGCGGGGTGGGTCAGGCGCTCTTGCGGGTGTCCCGCGGGTGCACCGCGAGGTTCATCCCACCGGAGCGGAGCACGGCCAGCCGCTCGGCCAGCACCTCCTCCAACTCCTCGCGCGTCCGGCGCTCCATCAGCATGTCCCAATGGGTACGCGTCGGCTTGGTCTTCTTCTCCTCCGGCTCGTCACCGTCGAGGAGCATCGCTTCCTGGCCGCAGAAGCGGCATTCCCAAGCAGAGGGAATCTCGGCCTCGACCGAGAAAGGAACCTCGAATCGGTGTCCGTTCTGACATGCGTACTCGACGGTCTGGCGCGGGGCCAGATCGATACCACGGTCGGTCTCGTAGCTAGTGGCCCCGAGTCGCGTGCCGCGGAGAGCTCGCTCGCTCATGAATCGTGCCTCCCGGGCTTATGGCCCACAGGACTAGTGGTCGCTGTTCTTCGTCGTTCGGTCAACGCTCGGCTTCCGACGAAGATTCCCGTCCCGGGACATGCGTCGTCTGTCGTGCCGCCCCTGTTTGTACCCACCAGCGCCCGATTTGTCACATCTGGCCGGTGATATCACCCCAGGTGTCACCTATTTCACATCTGGTGATCGGTCGGCCTTTCCCGGACGAGCGTACCCGGACGGGATTCGACGGCCCGCGCCGCCCCTCCCGAACCCGCTGCCCGCCGGCTCAGGCGAGCGGGCGGAAGCGTAGCGCGCCCGGACCCTTCGCGAGGTCCACCCCGGCGCGCGGGTCGGGGTCGAGCTCCACCGGGACGGCCGGCGGGAGGTCCGGACGCGGCGGGACGGCGGCGGGCGCGGCCGCCTCGGTCCGGGTGTCGCGGTGCGGCAGCAGGGCGATCACCGCGTCCCGCAGCGCGGCCGGCGCCTCCTCGTCGAGCGGGTCGACGGTGGCCGGCACCTGGAGCCGGACCGGGGTGCCGGTGCCGATCCGGGCGTAGCCGCGGCCGGTCGGGGCGAGAGCGGCGGGCACGATGTCCAGCGGCGTGCCGAGCGCGGCGTGGCCCTCCTCCGGGCCGGTCGGGCCGAGCACCACCCGGGCCCGGGTGGTGGCCCGGACGCTCGGGGTGATCCGGTCGCGGGCCTCGATGTCGTCGGCGACGACCACGGTGACCCGGGCGGCCCGGCCGTGCCGCAGCGGCAGCTCCAGCAGGTCCTGCGGGTCCGGCCGGCCTTCGGCGTGGGCCAGCTCGCTCAGCTCGGTCGGGTGGTCGAGCAGCAGCCACAGCGGCCGGGTGACGTCCTCCGGTGGGGCGACGCCGGCGTGCCGGGCGGCGTTCAGCGCGGTGAGCCGGCGCTCGGTCTCCTGGGCGGCCCACTGCAGCGCGGCCAGCGCGCCGTGCAGGCTGGTCTCGACGGTGTGCACGCCGGGCCGGTTCACCAGGCAGGCGTGCTCGCCGGTGCCGGCGCCGTCGACCACCACCAGGTCGGCGAAGGGCAGCGCCTGGAGCGCGATCGAGCGGATCAGGCTGGAGGTGCCGTAGCCGGCGGTGCCCAGCGCCAGCAGGTGCGGCTCGGCCGAGCGCGGCCCGGTGCGCCAGACCACCGGCGGCTGCTGGGTGACGGCGCCGCCCTGCTGCACCGGGATGGTGCGGTTGCTGCCGTCCTCGTCGGTGAAGCCGAGCACGATCTCGCCGGGCGCGGTCACGAAGCGCTGGGCGGCGATGTCGGTGGGCAGCGGCGCCAGGGCGGCGATCCGCAGCTTGTTGGACTCCTCGTCCCAGTCGAAGCGGTACTCCCGGGAGCGGCCGGCCTTGCCCTGGACGACCTGCTCGACCCGGGCCCGGGCGGCCGGCTCGGTGTCGGTGAAGTAGGCCGGGTAGGCCAGCTCCAGCCGGGCGAGCCGGCCCTCGGCGTCGAACTCCCAGCCGCCGAAGACGTTCTTGTAGCTGCCCTCGTGGTGGTAGAGCGGGTTGAGGTCCTCCGGTCCGGCCAGGTACGGGGTGAGCGCCGCGTACAGGGCGGGCAGCTTGACCTCGGCGACGTCCGGCTCGGGCGGGGCGGGCGGGGCCTTGGGGGCCCGGCCGGCCCAGGCGGCGCTGGCCATCAGGGCGATCAGGGCGAACAGCAGGCCGTGCGGCAGCAGGTAGATCCCGAGCAGCATCGCGGCGCCCAGGAAGAGCGTCGGCCCGCGCCGCTCCTTGGGGGTGGCCTGCCAGCGGCCCTTGGCCCAGCCGACGTGGTGGCGCAGCCCGCGGCCGATGACGGTGAGCGGCGCGAACATGTCGGAGGCGTGGTCGCCGGCCGTGCGGGCGAGCTCGCGGCCCTTGCTGAGGTGGTGGCGGTTGAGCGGCATTCCTGGCTCCCGGGCGAGTGGGACGGTCGGGGGTCTGCGGGAACGACGGGGGCCCGGGGCGGTGGGATCCGCGCCCGGGCCCGTGACGGGGGAGGAGCAGGCGCTAGAACCTGAGGCCGCCGAGCAGGCTGGCGAGGCTGGCGCCGCCCGCGGTGATGCTCGGTGCGATCGAGGAACCGGCGATGTAGAAACCGAGCAGGGCGCAGACGATGGCATGGGAGACCTTGAGCCCGTCCCTGCGGAAGAAGAGGAATGCGATGGTGCCGAACAGGACGATGCCGGAAATCGAGAGGATCACGTTCTGCTCCTCGGGGAGGGGGCGGGGACAGTGTCACAGAAAGTGCCATCATCGTGACAAAAAGTAATAGATGATGGAACGGCGCAAATGGGTGGTTTTCCCGGCCGGACCCGGGCCGTGACCCGGACGGCGGTGGGCGAACCGTCCCGCCGACGGCGGTGGGCCGCCTGGATTCGGCGTGCGAGCCATTCCCGTCCGCCGATCGGGAAGTTTCCGGGGGTGCCGGGAAGTTCGCTCGAATGGACGCGCAACCATCCCGTTCGCGTGTCGTGAGACCCAGAGGAAGGCCGACAGATGACCGACACCCCCGACGCCGAGCTGATCGCCCTGGCCGGCGCCCTGTTCGACGCCGCCCGGGCCGGTGACACCGTCACCCTCGCCGGCGCCGTCGACGCCGGCGCCCCGGCCGAGCTCACCAACGACCGCGGCGACACCCTGCTGATGCTCGCCGCCTACCACGGCCACGCCGCCGCCGTCACCGCCCTGCTGGAGCGCGGCGCCGACCCGAACCGGGCCAACGACCGCGGCCAGACCCCGCTGGCCGGCGCCGTCTTCAAGGGCAGCGAGGACGTCATCGACGCCCTGCTCGCCGGCGGCGCCGACCCGGCCGCCGGGACGCCGTCGGCCGTCGACACCGCCCGGATGTTCGGCAAGGACGCGCTGGTCACCCGGTTCGAGGCCCGCCCGACGGCCGGCTGAGCGGGGGCCGTAGGCTTGACGACCATGGAGAGCACCACGACCGGCGGCGGCGTCCGGCAGGACGCCCCGGGCGACCGCACCTCGGAAGACCGCGTCGAGTTCCGGATCACCGGCTTCGGCCACCCCGACGCCCGGCTCCTCACGGCCGAGGTGCAGCAGGAGTACGTCCGCCGCTACGGCGAGGCCGACCTCACCGAGCTGCACCCCGACCACTTCGAGCCGCCGGCCGGCCTCTTCCTGATCGCCTACCTCGACGGCGCGCCGGTCGCCTGCGGCGGCTGGCGCGCCAAGCAGGCCGGCCCGTTCGGGCTGCGCGACGGCGACGCCGAGCTGAAGCGGATGTTCGTCCGCCCCGAGGCGCGCGGCCGCGGCCTGGCCCGCGCGGTGCTGCGCCGCCTGGAGCGGACCGCCGCCGAGGCCGGCCGCACCCGGTTCATCCTGGAGACCGGCACCGAGCAGCCCGAGGCGATCGCGCTGTACGCCTCCGAGGGCTACTCGGCGGTCGAGAAGTTCGGCCTCTACCGCGAGCACGAGCAGAGCATCTGCCTCGGCAAGGAGTTCGGCGGCGCCGAGTTCGGCGGCGCTGAGTTCGGCGGCGCGTCCGCCGTCTGACCGCCGCCCCGCCGGGTAGGCTCCCCGGGGGTTCGACGGGGAGCGCCGGCGGGGTCGTCGGCGGACGGACGGGGGCAGGGTTCATGACCGGACCGACGCGGGTCGCCCCGCTGCCCGAACTCGCCGCCCCCGGCGGGCCCCTGGAACGGCTGGTGGCCACCGGCCTGCGCACCGTGGGGACCGGCGGCGTCTGGTCGGTCGGCGACGCGGGCGGCGTCCGCGGCCGGGGCCGGACCGGGGTGCTCGGCCGAGGCGCCCACGCCGCGCGGGAGGCCGACCACGACACGGTCTTCGACCTGGCCAGCGTCACCAAGGTCATCGCGCTCTGGCCGTGCGTCGGCGTGCTCCGGCGGGACGGCCGGCTGCCGCTCGACCGGCCGCTCGGCGCGTACTGGCCGCCCGCCGCCGGACACCCGGTCGGCGCCGTCACGGCCCGTCAACTCCTCACCCACACCGCCGGCCTGCCGCTGCGCACCCGGTTCGCCGAGCTCTACGGCCGCGACCCGGCGGCGATCCGGGCCGGACTGCTCGCCGCCCCGCTGCACCGCCCGCCCGGCAGCGCGGTCGAGTACACCGACCGGGCCGCCGTCCTGCTCGGCCTCCTGGTCGAGTCGCTGGCCGGCGCGCCGCTCGACGAACTCGCCGCCCGGCAGACCTGGCGGCCGCTCGGCATGACCGACACCCGCTACGGGCCGCTCGGCCCGGAACTCGCCGACCGCACCGCCCCCACCGAGTACGAGGAGGGCCTCGGCGTCATACTCCGCGGCGTCGTGCACGACCCGTCCGCCCGGCTGCTCGGCGGGGTCTCCGGCAACGCCGGCGCCTTCTCCACCGCCCACGACCTGGAACGCTTCCTCACCGCGCTGCTCGCCCCGCCGCCCGGAGCGCCCTGGGACGACCCCTGGCTCACCGAGTCGCTGCGGGAGCAGACCGGCGGGCTGGAGCCGGCCCGTGGCCTCTCCTGGCTCTGCGCCGCCGGCACCGACCCGGCCGAGGGCACCTTCGTCCACTACGGCTTCACCGGGACGGGCGTCTGGGTCTCCCGCCGGCAGGGCCGCTGGGCGCTGCTGCTCACCAACAAGGTCCACTACGACCGGGACTTCCAACCGCTCACCGACCTGCGCAACGCCTTCCGCCGGGCCGTCTTCGGCTGACGGCCCGGCGGGAGGGGCGGGGGAGCGGCGGTGGGAGGGCGGCGGGAGCGGCGGTGGCTCAGCCCGCGGGCGCCGGCACCGGCGGGCGGGCGGCGATCTGCAGCAGCGGCAGCGCGGCGGCCTGCGTACGCCCCGGCGCCCGGGTGCTGGTGAACGCCGAGTACGGGCAGCCGTTCAGCTCCGGATCGCGCTCCGCCCAGCCCTGGAGCCAGGGCCGCAGCTTCGGGTTGTCGACCTCCAGCGAACCGTCCGGCCGCAGCCGGCCGATGTCGTTGGCCGCGTCCGACAGCGCCACCGTGCACTTGCCGAGCCGGCCGTCCGCGCGCACCAGCAGCGAGTTCGCCTTGGCGGCGTAGCAGACCTGCTCGGCGGTGAACAGCCGCTCCGGGCCACCGCCTTCGGTCAGCAGCGCCCGCAGCTCGTCGATCTGCCGCTCGTCGCGGCCGATGACCTCCATCGTCGCGTCGTTGGGCCCGCCGAGCCGCACCACCCGCTTCAGGAAGACCCGGAACCGGGGGTCGTCGAGGAAGGTGTCCCGGACCCGGGTCAGGAACCCGGGCATCGCCGGCAGGTTCTCCGGGGTGAGGTGCACCCGCAGCATCATCCGCAGGTCCGCCGAGCCCTCGCGGATCTCGACCAGGTTGCGCCAGATCTGCTCGAAGGTGCCCCGGCCGTCGGCCCGCACCCGGGTCCGGTCGTGGAAGGCGTCCGGGCCGTCCAGCGACACCTGGTAGGACCGGACGCCCAGGCCGGAGAGGCGCTCGGCGGTCCGGCCGTCCAGCAGATAGCCGTTGGTCGTCATGTCGCTGCCGTAGGCGAGCTCCGGGTGGCGCCGCTGCGCTTGCCGGACGTGCTCGGCCACCTCCTCGACGATCGCGCGGGCCAGCATCGGCTCCCCGCCGAACCACGACACCTGGAGGTGCCGCAGTCCGGCGGCGCGCCGGTCGATGAGGTTCTTCACGCCGGCGACGACCTCGGGGGCCATCCGTCCGATCTCGAAGTCCTCGTAGCAGTACGTGCAGCGGAAGTTGCACTGCTCGGTCGGCAGCAGGATGAGCTGGAGCCGGTCGGGCCGGACGGAGTCGGCGAACTCCTGGTCGAACGGCGACGGCTCGGCGGTGGTCGCGGTCACTTCGGCTTGCCGCAGCCGGCCGCGCAGTTGCCGCCGGCGCAGTTGTTGACGGTCCCGGAGGTGTGCGTCGGGTTCGGTGTGAAGGCCAGGATGCTCGCGACCGACTGGGCGAGCTCCGGGTTCGCGATGCTGACCTTGCCCTCTTCGTCCAGGGCGAGATCGTCACTGCTGATGTTGAACGTGGGGCCTTGCGTGCCCATGGTCCTCAACTCCTCGGGAGGTCCGGCCACCGCCGGGGACGGCCGTGGCCGCCTTCATCCTCCGAGCCGCGGCGCCCGCCCGCGCGGGGTGTTGGCCCGCGCGAGTGGCGTCCGGTGACCGCGCGGGGGTCAGAGCAGCGTCGACCAGTAGGACCAGAACCGGTTGAGGATCAGCAGGGCGATGACCGCCGCCCAGAGCACCGGCAGCGCCCAGTGGTAGCGCGCCGCCTCCCGCACCACCACGGCGGCCCGCGGCCCGACCGGGATCACCCCGGAGCGCAGGTTGTGCAGCGTCGTGTACCAGAACAGCGGGACCACCGTCGCCCACACCACCATGCAGTACGGGCAGAGCGCGCCGATCTCGTACAGCGCCTGGTCGATCAGCCAGTGCGTGAAGCCGACCCCGAACACCGTCCCGACCTGGAGGCCGAGCCAGAACCAGCGCCGGTACGCGGCCCCGGCCAGCAGCCCGGCGCCGATCGCGGCGAGCGCGCCGAACGCGGCCAGGCCGAGCAGCGGGTTCGGGAAGCCGAACACCTCCGCCTGCTCGGTGCGCATCACCGAACCGCAGCTGATCACCGGGTTGATGTTGCAGCTGGGGATGTAGGAGGGGTCCTCCAGGATGCGGAGCTTGTCGAAGGTCAGGACGGCCGAGGCGGCCAGCCCGATCAGTCCGGCGAGGAAGAGGAACCAGGAGTACACCCGGCCCGCGCCGATCAGTACCGGGCCCGGGGCGGCCGGGTCGGGGCTGGTGGAACGGGAGGAACCGGCGGAGCTTGCGGAGCTGGGCAGAGCGGTCGGTGCGGTCATGACAGAGCACTCCGGTGGCTGAGGAAGGGGGCCGGCCCGGCCGGGAGATCGGCCGGGCCGGTGGTGCTCACTGCAAGCCCGCGGCCTGCTTCACCTGCGCGGTGAACTGCTCCGGCGTGACCGCCTTGTTCCCGCTGAACAGCGTGATCGTCTTGCCGTCCAGCTTCACGGTCGGGGTGCCCGTCACGCCGCTGTCGTTGAAGGCGTCCGCCACCTTCTTCGCCCACGGCGCGTACGTCCGGTCGGTGACCGCCTTCACGAAGGCGTCGGTCTTCAGCCCCGGCACCTTGTCGGCCAGCGAGAGCAGCTGGTTGACGTCGCCGAAGCCGTCCTCGCGCTCGTCCGGCTGGTTGGCGTACAGCACGTCGTGGTAGGCCTTGAACTTGTCGAGGCCCTCGTTGGCGGCGGCGCCGATCGCGGCCAGCGCGGTCCGCGAGCCCTTGCCGCCGAGGTTCTTGTCCAGGAACGCGGCCAGGTGGTACTCGACCTTGACCGTGCCCTCGTCCACCAGCTTTTTGACGGTGTCGCCGTTGGTGGTCTCGAAGGTCCTGCAGACCGGGCAGCGGAAGTCCTCGAACACCTGGAGGGTGTGCGGGGCGTCCGCCTTGCCGTAGGTGATCACCGTGCCGTCCGGGCCGGAGGTGTTGGCCGGGACGACCATCGCGGTCGGCTCGACGGCCTCGGTGGACGAGGACTTGTCGTTGCCGGCCGTGTTGATCGCCAGCGCGGTGCCGCCCGCCAGGGCGAGCACGGCGACGATCGAGACACCGACGACGATCCGCTGCCGGCGCTTGGCGGCCTGCTTCTCCTGGCGCTGGGCCTCCTGGATGCGCTCGCGGGCGCTGATCTTCTGGGCCTGCTTGCGGGAGGGCTTCTGGTTGGGGTGAGCCATGCTCGGTCAACTCCGTGGTGGGGGCGCGCCGCGGGGCGCGCGGGGGTTGCCACTCCTCGGCCCGGCGCGGGCGCGCGACAGCGCTGCCGGCGGGCCGGAGGGGGCGGGGATTCGGAACGGCGGAGTCGTGCGCCGCCCGCGCGAGGACCCGGGAGGTCTCCTGAGAGGCCGTCCTCGTGAGAGGCGGTCGGGGGTCTCGTCAGCAGGCAGGCGCGAACACGGGCGGGCCGCGGCGGGGCGCCGGGCTCAGCACCACGTCCTCGCGGCGCGGCCGGCGGCGGTCCGAGACCGGCAGCGGCATCCGCAGCACCGGGCGGGCCGGCGCCGGGACCAGCAGCAGGACCAGCGCCCGCAGCGGGGCCGCGACCGCCTGGCGCAGCGCGCGAAGCGCCCGCAGCAGGCCCGACAGCGCGGCGTCGCCGAGCCGCAGCCAGGCGGCGGCGGCCAGCGCGATCACCAGGTGCACCAGCAGGAGCAGCAACTGGGTGGCGGCGGGCGCCAGTCGCCCGGAGTGCCCCAGCTGGCCGTAGAGCAACGACGAGCCGTCCACCGAACCGCCGCCACAGACCAGGAGGTTCACGCCGCGGGCGGGGAGGTCGCCGCCGAGGACCGGTCCACAGGTGGACTGGCCCAGGTTGAACGTCGTGTTGAGCAGCAGCTCGACCGGAACCATCACGGCCGCGATGTGCACCAGCCGCCGCTCCGCACCGGACAGCGCGGAGGCGACCAGGAAGACGACCACGGTCGCCACCGCCACCAGCGTGAACGGCAGCGGACGACCCGTGATGACCACCTGGCCCAGCGCGGACAACGGCACGGCGAGCGCGGTGAACACCGCGGCCCGCAGGGCCCTCGTCGCGTGGGTGGAAGTCGTCACGCTCCGGAGTATGTCATGACGCTTATGCCGGGCACGAGGGTGCGTCGGGGGTTGTGGCGGGATCGGGACGGCGTTTGTCCCGCGGTGGTCGTTCGTTCGCCTCGGGGGCGGCTTCGGCGGTGCCGAACAAACCTGTGGTGCAAGGTCGTTCGATCCGCTATACACGAGGAGACAAGCGGCTGGAGGGAGGCAGGCATGAGCTCGATACCGGAACCGGTCATGGGCTGGCGCCAACGCCTGCGCCGGCTGCTGCCGCTCGCTCCGGAGGAGCCGGCGGCCGGGGCGGCCGGGGTGGCCGAGGAGCTTGTGGAGATCCAGGAGGCCGTCGAGGTCGCCGAGGCCGAAGCCGAAGCCGAACCCCGGCAGCAGGCCGTCGAGAGGACAGCCGCCGGTGACGCCCGCGGGTTCGTGATCGCGCAGGAGCACCGGCTGCCCAGCATCGGCGTGCCCGTGTACTCCTCCGACCCGGGGTTCCGGCCCCGCTGGACCCCGCAGCCGACCGCGAGCTGATCGCGCCGGGCGGTGGCACCCCCATCGCCCGGCCGACCGCCGTCGGTGGCGGCCGGAGAGTCGGGTCGCCCGAGTTGGGCCCGTCTACCTCGTTGAGCCGGTCTCGCGGGCCCGGCAGCCATTCGAGAGCTGATCGCGCCGGGCGGTGGGGCACTCCGCCTCACCGCCCGGCCGGCCGCTGTCGGTGGCGGCGCAGGGCTGGGTTGCCCGGGGTGGGCCCGTGTGCCTCGTTGAGCCGGTCTCGCGGGCCCGGCAGCCGACTGAGAGTTGATCGTGCCGGGCGGTGGGGCACCACACCCCACCGCCCGGCCGACCGCCGTCGGTGGCGTGGAACCGGATCCCCACCCCCGGCGGGGTCGTGTACCGCGCTGACCCGGCCTTCCGGCCCGACCGGGCCTCGCAGCCGACCGCGAGTCGATTGCGCCGGGCGGTGAGGCGCTCCGCCGCGACGGCCGTCGGTGGCCTGAAGGCGCTCTGCCGGGGGCGGGGTCGCCGGATTAGCCTGGGAGGCGTGTCCGGAGGTCATGACCCTCCGGGAGGCCCCCAGGAAGGGGTGAGGGCGGATGGCCGGACGTACGGTCACCGTGGGTGAGGTGGTGCTCGGGCGGGTCCGGGCGCAGGCCGAGGTGCTGGCCGGGTTGGACGCCGCCGTGCGGGCCGACGAGCCGGACGCGGTGCACCGGATGCGGGTCGCCTGTCGTCGGCTGCGCAGCGCCTTCCGCACGTACCGGCGGCTGCTCGCACCGGCGGCCACCGATGAGCTGGTCGCCGAACTCCGCTGGCTGGCGGCGGCGTTGGGACGGGCCCGGGACCGGGAGGTGCTGCGCGAACGGCTGGCGGCGCGGGCCCGGGAGCTGCCGGCGGAGTGCGGGCCGGAGCGGGTCGCGGCGGAGCTGGAGCGCTGGGGGCGGACCGAGTACCGGCGGGTGTGGCCGGAGGTGGTCGCCGCCGTGGACAGTCCGCGCCGGAAGGCCTTGGCCGACGGGCTGGCGGCGCTGCTGGCGGACCCGCCGCTGCGCGGCCGGGCGGGCCGGGCGGCCGGTCCGGAGCTGGCCCGGGTGGCCGCCCGGGAGCAGCGGCGGACGGCGGAGCGGGTGCGGGCGGCACTGGCGGACGACGAGGGGGAGGGCCGGGCCGAGGCCCGGGATCAAGCGCTGCACGAGGCGCGGAAGGCCGCCAAGCGGGCCCGGTACGCGGGGGAGACGGCGGTGCCGGTGGCCGGTCGGGCCGCGGAGCGCTACGTCGAGCGGATGAAGGCCGTCCAAGAGGTGCTGGGCGAACACCAGGACGCGGTGGTGGCGGCGACCGCGCTGCGCGACCAGGCGGGCGCCTCGGCCGAGCCGTTCGGTTACGGCGTGCTGTACGGGCAGGAACTGGCGGCGGCGGAACGGGCCCGGCTGGCCCTGCCGGAGGTGTGGGCCCGGGCGGCCCGCGAGGAACTGGCCCGCTTCAGCTGAGCGCCCCCGATGCCCCGGTCGGCGTCCCGGTCCCCTCCTCGCCCGGCTCCTCGGTCGGGTCGAGGCCGGCGGTGCGGGCGGCCGTCCTCAGCAGGTCGCGGAGCATGGCGGTGGTGAGCCGTCCGGTGTTGGTGTTGCGCGGGCTGACGTGGTAGCAGCCGAACAGGTCGAGCGGCGGGCCGCCGTCCCGCGCCGGCAGCGTGACGTGGGCGCCGTGGCCGAACGCCGGTCGGGGCCGGGGGAGGGCCCAGCCGGCGGTGTCGAGCGCCGGCAGCAGGGCCTGCCAGGCGAAGCCGCCGAGGGCCACGACGGCGCGCACGGTGGGGCGGAGCAGTTCGAGCTCGCGGGTGATCCAGGGGCGGCAGGTGTCGCGTTCGGCGGTGCTGGGCTTGTTGTCGGGCGGGGCGCAGCGGACCGGGTCGGTGATCCGGACGCCGCGCAGTTCCAGGCCGTCGCCGTGTCGGACGGACTCGGCGCGGTTGGCCAGGCCGAGGCGGTGGAGCGCGGCGTAGAGGAGGTCGCCGGAGGGGTCGCCGGTGAAGATCCGGCCGGTCCGGTTGGCGCCGTGCGCGGCGGGGGCGAGGCCGACCAGCAGCAGCGGCGCGTCGGGTGGGCCGAAGCCGGGGATGGGGCGGGCCCAGTAGTCCCAGTCCTGGTAGGCGCGGCGTTTGGTGCGGGCGGTCTCCTCGCGCCAGTCGACCAGGCGGGGGCAGGCGCGGCAGCCGGTGACGACGCGGTCCAGGGTGGCGAGGCCGGTCGCGCGGGCGGCCGCCTCGGCGGGGTGGCGCGGGTGCTCCGGGTCGGTCGCGGGGTCGGCGTCGGGGGACGGCATGGGCCGATCCTAGGGCGGTCCGGGGGCCGGATCGGGTTCGTCCCGGCGGCTGCCGGGCAGGCGTAGCGTGGAATCAGCCGTTCCGGCGGCCGGAACCCGCCGGTGCGCGAAACCGGGCGCATGAAACCAGCGCGCGAACCAGTGCGCGATCCGGCGTGCGAACCCGCCCGTGAACCGGCGTGCGGGTCGGTGCCGCGCGGAGCCCGCGAGGAGGCCGCGATGATCGTCGATGCGGTGCTGGGGGCCATCGGAGGGCTGGCCGCGCTCGGGGCGGCCTGGGCGGCCCTGAGTCTGCGGGTAGTGCAGCAGTTCCAGCGGGGTGTGGTGTTCCGGTTCGGCAAGGTGCGCGAGCAGGTCCGGGAGCCCGGACTGGTGGCGCTGGTGCCGGTGGCGGACCGGCTGCGCAGGGTGAACGTGCAGATCGTGACGCTGCCGATCCCGGCGCAGGAGGGCATCACCCGGGACAACGTGACCGTCCGGGTGGACGCGGTGGTGTACTTCCGGGTGGAGGACCCGGTGAAGGCGATCGTCAACGTGCAGGACTACAACTTCGCGATCTCCCAGGTCGCGCAGACCTCGCTGCGGTCGATCATCGGCAAGAGCGAACTGGACGACCTGCTGGCCAACCGCGAACCGATCAACCAGGGCCTGGAGTTGATGATCGACAGCCCGGCGCTCGGCTGGGGCATCCAGATCGACCGGGTGGAGATCAAGGACGTCGCCCTGCCGGAGTCGATGAAGCGCTCGATGTCCCGGCAGGCGGAGGCCGAGCGGGAGCGGCGGGCGCGGATCATCACGGCGGACGGCGAGTACCAGGCGTCGGCGCGGCTGTCGGAGGCGGCCGCGGTGATGAGCTCGACCCCGGCGGCGCTCCAACTGCGGTTGCTGCAGACGGTGGTGGAGGTGGCGGCGGAGAAGAACTCGACGCTGGTGCTGCCGTTCCCGGTGGAGCTGCTGCGGTTCCTGGACAGCGCGGCCGACGTCCAGCGGCAGGAGCTGAAGCGGCCCGCCCCGGAGCAGGCCGCTCCGGAGCCGGAGTCGGAACCGGAGCCGCCCCAGGTGCGCGGCGTGGAACAGCTCGAACTCCCGCCGCTGGAGGAGCTGTTGGACCACCCGCCGGCGGATCCACCAAGAGACCCGCCGCCGGTCCCGCCGGAGCGCGGCGGACCGGAGGCGGGGCCGGCGTAGCGGGCCCGGTGGCGGGGGTCCCGGGGCCGGACCAGGATGGACGTGTGGGAGTGGCAGCCAGGTCAGGAGGCCGATCATGACCAGTGCGGGCGACATCATGCACCGGGGCGCCGAGTGCGTGCGCGAGCACGAGACGCTCGCCAGCGCGGCCCGGATCATGAAGGAACGCGGCGTCGGGGCGCTGCCCATCTGCGGTGAGCGGCAGAAGCTGCTGGGCATCGTCACCGACCGCGACATCGTGCTCAAGTGCGTCGCCGAGGGCCTGGATCCGGAGACGGTGACGGCGGGCGAGCTGGCCCAGGGCCGGCCGATGACGGTGGAGGCGGACGAGGACGTCGAACAGGTGCTGCGGGTGATGGAGCAGTACCGGGTGCGCCGGCTGCCGGTGATCAACCACCCGGAGCACGAGCTGGTCGGCATGATCAGCGAGGCGGACATCGCCCGCGGCATGCCGCAGGCGCGGCTGGCGGAGTTCGTGACAGCGGTCTGCGCCGAGGACCCGCCGCGCTCGAAGGAGGTGCTGGAGACGCCGCAGGGCGTCTGATCGGTTCGGGCCGGTGGCGCGGCGGCGGGCTCAACCGAGCGCGTAGACGGTGGTCGCGTGGGCGGCCGGCTCCTCCTCGCCCTCGGCGGTGAGGGTGATGTCGAGGAAGGCGATCCGCCGGCCCAGCTTGGTGATCCGGGCGTGGACCAGGACGTCCCGCCCGGTCACCGCGCGCTGGAAGCTGGTGGACTGCTGGACGGTGGTCATCGGCCCGAAGCCGCCCCGGGCCGCCGACACCGCGATCACGCTCGCCGTGTCGGCGGCGGCCATCAGCGCCTGGCCGGAGAGCGCGCCGCCCTCCCGGGCCAGCTGGTCCGACCAGGGCAGCCGGAGCACGGCGTGCCGTTCGCCGGTGTCGGCCACCGACAGGCCGAGCGCCTGCACCCAGGGCGCGAAGTTGTCGGCCAGGATCTTGTCCGCCTCGGCGGTGCTGATCGTCATCCCGCCATTGTGGCGGCCGGACCCCGCCCTGTCAGCCGTCCGCGCGGTCGGCGGAGTGGTCTTCCGAGCGGTCTGCCGCGCGGTCTGCCGCGCGGCCGTCCGGGCCCTGCGCGTGCAGCGCCCGCTGCATCAGCTCCGCCAGGTGCAGCGCCCGGCGGCCCTCGCCGAGTTGGGCGATCTGGGTGCGGCAGCTGAAGCCGTCCGCGAGGATCACGGTGTCCGGCCCGGCGGCCCGGACCTCGGGGAGCAGGACGCGTTCGGCGATCGCCACCGACACCTCGAAGTGCCCGCGCTCGAAGCCGAAGTTGCCCGCCAGGCCGCAGCAGCCCGAGTCCAACACGCGGTTGTCGACGACCATCCGGCGCTCCACCCGGCGGTCCGCCGCGCTGCCGAGGACGGCGTGCTGGTGGCAGTGGGTCTGGGTGACGGCGCTGACCGGGAGGCGCGGCAGCGGCGCGTCCGGCGCGTACTCGTCGATGAACTCGGCGAAGGTGCGGGTCCGTTCGGCCACCGGGCGGCCCTCGGCGCCGAGCAGCCGTGGAACGTCCTCGCGCAGGGTGGCGGTGCAGCTCGGGTCCAGCCCGACGACCGGCGTGCCGGCCGGCAGCCCGGTGGCGGCGAGCGCGGCCAGGCTGCGCCGCATCACCCGTCGGGCGGCGGGGAGTTGGCCGGTGGAGTACCAGGTGAGGCCGCAGCAGACCGGGCCGGCCGGCAGACGCGGGTCGAAGCCCAGGTGCTCCAGCACCTCGACGGCGGCGCGCAGCACCTCCGGCTGGAGGTGGTTGGCGAAGGTGTCCGGCCAGAGCAGGACGGGCCGGGCGCCGGCCGGGGCGGGGTGGGCGGCGCGGTGCCGCCGGTACCAGCGGGTGAACGGCTCCGGCGGCAGGACGGGGAGCACCCGTCGCGGGTCCACCCCGGCGAGCCGCTTGAGCGCGCCGGCGGCCGGTGACCGGGCGATCGTGTTGACCAGGGCGGGGACCAGGCCCGGGGCCAGGCCGCCGGCCAGTTCCGTGCCGCGCAGCCAGAGCGGCAGCCGGCCCAGCGCGTAGTGCGCGGCGGGCCGCGGCCGGTGCCGGTAGTGCTGGTGGAGGAACTCGGTCCGGTAGGTGGCCATGTCGACGTGCACGGGGCAGTCGCTCGCGCAGCCCTTGCAGCCCAGGCAGAGGTCGAGCGCCTCGCGGACCTCGGCCGACCGCCAGCCGTCCGGGATCGCTTCGCCGCGCAGCATCTCGGCGAGCAGCCGGGCCCGGCCGCGGGTGGAGTGCCGTTCCTCGCCGGTGGCCATGTAACTCGGGCACATCACACCGGTGGTGGGGTCGACGCACTTGGCGACGCCGACGCAGCGGTGCACCGCCTTGGCGAGGCTGCCGTCGTCCCGCTCGTACGGCAGGGCGAGCGGCAGCGCGCGCTGCGGGCCGCCGAACCGCAGGTCGGCGTCGAGCGGGCGCGGGTCGACCAGGGCGCCGGGGTTGAGCAGGTTCTCCGGGTCCCAGATCCGCTTGAACTCGCCGAACAGGTCGATGATCTCGGGCGGGTACATCCGCGGCAGCAGCTCGGCCCGGGCCTGCCCGTCGCCGTGCTCGCCGGAGAGCGAACCCCCGTACGAGACCACCAGATCGGCCACCTGCTCCATGAACTCCCGGAAGACCAGCACCCCTTGGGGCTCGGTGAGCGGGAAGTCGATCCGTAGGTGGACGCAGCCCTCGCCGAAGTGCCCGTACGGGACGCCGCGCAGGCCGTTGCGGCGCAGCAGCGCCCGCAGGTCGCGCAGGTAGTCGCCGAGCCGCTCGGGCGGCACGGCCGAGTCCTCCCACCCGGGCCAGGCCTCGCCGCCGTCCGGCCTGCGGGTGACGATCCCGGCGCCCGCCTCCCGGATGCCCCAGAGCTGGCGCTGCTCGGCCGGGTCGGTGACCAGGGCGACGGTCGCGGTGCGCTCGCGCCGTACCGCGTCGGCGAGCCGGCGGGCGGCGTCCAGGGCGGCGGCGGGGGTCGGGCCGCCGGTCTCCAGGAAGAGCCAGCAGGCGCCGTCGGGGAGCCGGTCGAGGGCGGGCGGACGCGGGCCGGCGGCGAGCAGCGCGGCGATCAGGTCGGCGGCCATGCCCTCGACGGTGAGCGGGCCCAGCGGCAGCAGCGCGGGCACGGCGTCGGCGGCGGCCGTCTCGTCCGGGTAGCCGGCCACCACCAGGGCCCGGGCGGGCGGGTCCTCGACCAGCCGGACGGTGGCGCCGAGCAGCAGCGCGCAGCTGCCCTCGGTGCCGGTGAGCGCCCGGGCCAGCTGGTGGCCGCGTTCGGGCAGCAGGGCGTCCAGCGGGTAGCCGGAGGTGCGGCGCGGCAGTTCGGGCATGCCCCGGCGGATGACGGCCAGGTTGCGGTCGGTGAACTCCTGGAGCCGGTGGTGGAGTTGGCCGACCCGGCCGGGGAGCGTGCGGAGGGCGGCGCGTTCGGCGGCGGTGAGCGGGCCGCCGACGGTCAGTTCGGTGCCGTCGGCGAGCAGCAGGTCCAGCGACTCGACGTGGTCGGCGGTCCGGCCCCAGGCCACCGAGTGCGGGCCGCAGGAGTCGTTGCCGATCATGCCGCCCAGGGTGCACCGGCTGTGCGTGGACGGGTCCGGCCCGAACCGCAGCCCGAACGGGCGGGCGGCGCGCTGCAGGTCGTCCAGCACCGTGCCGGGTTCGACCCGCGCGGTGCGGCGCTCCGGGTCGACGTCGAGGACGGCGCCGAGGTGGCGCCGGAAGTCCAGGACCACCGCGCCCGGGCCGATCGCCTGCCCGCCGATGCTGGTGCCGGCCCCGCGCGGCACCACCGGCACGCGGTGGCGGCGGCAGAGCGCGAGCGCGGTGCGCACGTCGTCCAGGTCGGCGGGCTTGACCACGCCGAGCGGCAGGTGGCGGTAGTTGGAGGCGTCGTGGCTGTAGACGGTCCGCTCGGCGGCGCCGAACCGGACCTCGCCGCGCAGCACGGCGGACAGTTCGCGGGCCAGGGCGGTTCCGGGCGGGGTGTCGGGGCGGCTCACGGCGGGGTCCTCCCGGGCGGTGACGGGCGGCGGGGGCGGCTCCGCCGATCATCCCACCGCGCCCGCCGCTGTGCCGTTAAGGGGTGGCGCTCGTGCCCGGCTGTCTGGCACCCTCGCCTGACATGATCATCGACCGCGAAGACCCCGGCCACCGCTTCCGCGCCCACCTGCCGATCGGTGAGACCCTGCCGCTCCCCGCGGACGGCCCGCACTCCTGGCCGATCTTCCCGTACGAGGGCGAGCTGCGGGTCCGGTCCCTGGAGGCCCCCGAACTGCCCGAGCCGCCCCGCGACGGAGCGGCCGGAGCGGCCGACTGCACCCAGTGCGCCCGCCCCGACGACGAGTTCCTCTGGACCGACGAGCACTGGCGGCTGTGCACCTACGACGTGCCCAACGGCCTGCCCGCCGTCCTGCTGCTCCAGCCGCGCGCCCACCACGACCTGCTCGACCTCCCGCCCGCCCGGGCCGCCGAACTCGGCCCGATGCTCCAGCGGGTCGAGGCGGCGATCCTCGCCCTCGGCGGCATCGGCCGGGTCCACGTCAACCGCTGGGGTGACGGCGCCGCCCACCTCCACTTCTGGCTGATCGCCCGCCCCGAGGGCCAGCGCCAGCTGCTCGGCTCCACCCTCTCCCTCTGGATGAACGTCCTCCCGCCCCTCCCCGACGCCCTCCGCACCGAAACCAACCACCGCATCGCCACCACCCTGGCCACCACCGGCGGCACCGCCCACACCTGACCCGCGCCGCCGGAGCTGTCGGAGTGATCTGGTGGAATGCCGCCATGAGCGTCCACGACATCGCCCGCCGGCTGCCGGCCGTCCCCGTCCTGCGTGACCGGTGCCGCGCGCTGGCCACGCTGGAGGCGGTCCTCGCGCCCGACGATCCTTACCGGCGCCACGGCTTCGCCGGCCGGCCGTCGCCGGGGCGGGAGCGGGCGTGGATGGACAACGGCGCCGGCGACTCCTACGGGATCGTCTTCTCGGCGGCGGGCGCGTTCGTCCACGGCTTCGACCACGAGTCGCCGCTGAGCCCGTACGCGGGGGACGGCACGGTCTGGCCGGGGGTGCTCGACGCCGTGCCGGAGGCTTTCCGGGCGTGCGTCGAGGAGCTGTCCGCCGACGGGGACGACGTGCCGGAGGTGACCGTCTGCCTGTGGCGGGAGGCCGGCGACGACCGGTGGCGGACCGGGGAGGTCGAGTTCGACGAGGGGCACGGCGACGATCCGGACGGCGCGGGCCACCTCTTCGGCCTCCTGGTCGAGGGCACGGCGGAGGCCTACCGGGACTGGGCCGAGGACTACCACGGGCGCCCGGTGGACCTCGACGCGGTCCGCCACATCCACGCGCTGCGGCCGCTGACGCCAGGGGTGGTGGCCGCGCTCAACCCCGAGGTGACGCTCGACCGGCTGCGGCCGGCCGTCGAGGCCCTCGGCTACCCGTCGGGGTGACGGGCGGCCGAGGGCGAGCGGTGGTCGGTCTCAGCGGCGGCCGGTGAGGGTGGTGCGGGCGATCTGGGAGAGCTTGGCGACCTCGAAGGCCGGGTAGGCGCCGCCGGCCAGGAGGGAGAACTTGACGCCCTCGCGGCCGCCCGGGCGGCGGTGGCCGGGGGGCTGGAAGCGGCGGTGGTGTTCGGCGGCCCGGTGGAAGAACTGCGGGCGCTCGGCGCGGGTGACGCAGCCCGCCAGGTCGAAGACGAACAGGTAGTGCCGGATCATCCGGGTGAAGAGGGCCTCGCGGACGGCGTCCAGGGCGGGGCCCGCCGTCGCCGAGAGTTCGTCGAGCAGAGCGAAGCTCCGCTCGTACTGGTCGAAGATGTCGAAGCTGCTGCTGCCCGGCGAGCCGGTCGGGTGGACGGTCTCCCGGCGGCGCAGCTGCACGCAGGCGCGCGGCAGCACGGCGATCCGCTCGGCGGTCAGCATCGCCCGGTGGACGGTCGGGACCTCCTCGTACCGGCCGTCGGGGAAGGCCAGGCCCTGCCGCACCCAGTGCTCGCGGCGCAGCAGCCGGTCCCAGATCAGCGCGGGGGCGCCCAGCAGCTCCGGGTGGTCCAGCGGGCCGAAGACCTCAGGGCCGGCCGCGGCCAGCAGCGCCTCGGCGCCGCCCGGCCACTCCCGGCCGGCGTGCTCGCGGGTGTGCCCGAACAGCAGCACGTCCACCGGCCCGGTGCGGTCGAGGTGGTCGGCGAAGGTCCGCAGGGCGTCGCGGGCGAGCAGGTGGTCGGCGTCCAGGAACAGCAGGTACGCGCCCTGGGCCCGGGCCGCGCCCGCGTCGCGGGCGACGCCGACGCCGACGGCCGCGTCCAGGTGCAGCACGGTGACCTGGGGGTGGCGGGCCGCGTACCGCTCGGCGAGCTGGACCGGGGCGTCCGGGGAACGGTCGACGACCACCAGCACCTCGAAGCCGCGGAAGGACTGGGCGAGCAGCGAGTCCAGGCAGTCCGCGAGCTGTTTCTGCTGGTCGTAGGCGGGGATTACGACGCTGATCAGGGGTGAGGGCATGTTGCCGGAGCGTAGGAGCGCCTGCGGACGGTGGCAAAGTCCTGACGGTCCGTAAACCGAGCAATACCCGTCAAATCGTACGGGCGTGCGCCAAACCTTCACCGACTGCTCCGGGCGCGTCCACGTCAGGACCGGTCGCCGGGCCCGCCACGAGGTCGCGGACGTACCAGTCGAGCCGCTCGCCGCTCGGCTCGGTCAGCGGCCCGGCGTAGCGGAAACCGGTCCGCCGGGCGACGGCGGCGGAGGCGAGGTTCTCCGGGTGGACCCGGATCACGCCCTGGGCCGCGCCCTCCTCCGCCGCGTACCGGCAGACCAGCCGGACGGCCCGGGTGACCAGGCCGTGGCCGCGCCAGGCCGGGTAGAGGCCGTAGGCGATGTTGACCTGGCCGGGGGCGAGGCACGGCATCACGAACCGCAGGTCGATGGTGCCGGCCAGGACCGGCTCCGGCCCGGTGCGGATCCCGAAGACCCGCGAGGGCCCGCGGTACGCCCACTGCGCGGTGCACCGCCGGATGTACTCCTCGACGGACGCCCGGGTGCTCGGCTTGCCGGCCAGCCAGCGCACCAACTGCTCGTCCTCGCCCGCGAGGTGGGCGTCGGCGTCACCCGCCCGGAAGGGGGTGAGGGTGACGACGCCGTCCGAGAGCGTCACATGATCCATGCACCCCACTCTCCCGTCCCACCGCCGCCCGGTACCACCGGATTTCCGGCCACACCGGCCACACCGGCCATGCCGACTCCCGCCGTACGCGGCGAGCCCGCAGGCGTGGGCCTGCGGGCTCGGGGCGTGGCGGGGGGTGCCGGTTTAGTACCAGTGGTGGGACTGCCAGAACGCCCAGGCGCCGCACGGGCTGCCGTAGCGGGAGTTCATGTAGTCGAGGCCCCACTTGATCTGGGTGACCGGGTTGGTGCGCCAGTCGGAGCCGGCGGAGGCCATCTTGGAGCCGGGCAGGGCCTGGACCAGGCCGTAGGCGCCGGAGGACGGGTTGGTGGCGGTGACGTTCCAGCTGCTCTCGCGGGACACGATGTTGTTGAAGCACTGGAGCTGGCCGGCCGGGACGATCTGGGCGGCGATCTCGCGCGGGCTGCCGGAGTAGACCGGCTTGCTGTTCAGCGCGGAGCGCTCCTGCGAGCGGGAGGCGGCGGCCTGGGCGTCGGCCTTCGCCTTGGCGTCCGCCTGGGCCTGCGCCTCGGCCTGGGCCTGCGCCTGGGCGGCCGCGGTCGCGTCGGCCTCGGCCTGCGCGGCCACGGCGGCGTCGGCCTGAGCCTGAGCCTGAGCCTGGGCGGCAGCGGCAGCAGCATCGGCCTGCGCCTGCGCCGGGTCCGTCGTGACGTCGGCGACCACCGCGGCGGCGGGGGCCTCGGCGACGGCGGTGCCGCTCTCCGGGATGGCGAGGGCGGCGGTGGCCGCGCTCGCCACCACGAGGGTGGCGATACCGGTGATCAGCGAGTTGCGGCGGGCATGGCTGAGCTGCATGGAGCGGACGATCCTTTTCGGTCGGGGTGCCGTCAGGGCCTCGGTGGCCGTCGGGGCGTGCCGGTTCCCGGGTGGGGTGGTGGCACGGGCGCCGCGCGCCGCACGGGCCTGCTCGGGGAGCGGCCTGCGGGGTGCGAGGGCGGGCGGGGTGCGCGGCGGGGGACCGGTCCGCGCTGCCTGGCGACGGGCCATTCTTGGCAGAGCCCGACACCGGCGGCAAAGCCGCCGGGTACTACGGCCGGTAGTGGCGACGGGGGCCGGAACGGCGAAGCGCCCGGCCACTGCCGGGCGCTTCGTGGTGATTTGTCCGTTTTGATGAAGTGCGGGGCGGATCCGGGCGATCGTCGACGAACGAACGGCCCGAACCGGCCCGCCGCCTGCGTTGTTGCGGCCGGGCGCGGACGCCCCGCCGCTGCCGCGGTCCGCCGGGCGGCCGCTCCCGGGCCCGCGGCGGCGGACCCGCGCGCGACCGTCCACTATCGGCGGCAGTAGATCGGTAAACCCGTGTGTGGGGCCTCACATCCGACCGGGGCAGGGCTCGACGCAGGGTGAGCGCCCGGTCACCGCGAAGGCGGGGTCAGCCGTTCCGGTACGGGTTGTCGGCCACCGGGGTGCTCGCATACGGGTTGTCCGCGGCCGGTCCGGCGGCGTACGGGTTCCCCGGGACGGGCCGCTGCGCCCCGTACTCCGGCAGGTCCGGGACGGCCTCGCCCTCGCCCTCCGCAGGCCCGCCCTCCGCAGGCCCGTCCTCCTCGGACCCGTCCCCGTCCGGCCGCTCCTCGACCGGCACCAGGTCGCGGGCCAGCAGCGTGGCGCCGGCCACCGCGCCCGGCATGGCGAGCACCGTCACCAGCGGGACCAGGAACGCCAGCACCAGCGGCACGCCGAAGCCGAAGGAGAGCCCGAGCCGCCCGCGCAGCAGCCGCAGCCGCTCGCGCTGCGGCACCCCGCGCCGCTGCAGGGCGACCGAGGTCAGCTCCAGGGTGAGGAAGAAGCCGGACACCAGGAAGCCCAGCACCGGCACCACGGTCTGCCCGAGGACCGGGATGAACCCGGCCGCGAACAGCAGCACGCCGAAGCCGCCCGCCCGGACCAGGACGAACAGGCTGTCCCGGGCCGACACCACCAGCTCCCGCCAGAGCGGCACGTCGGACGGGGCCGGCGCGCCGCCCTCGCTCTCGTCGACCTTCTCGCAGAGCTCCTCGTAGAACGGCTGGCCCACCAGCAGCGTGACCGCCGTGAAGGTGAGGACGGAGAGCAGCAGCCCGCCGACGAAGACCAGCGCGGCGAGCGTGCCGCGCAGCAGGCCCTGCCACGGGGAGGACCAGTCGTCGGCGAACGGGGTCGCCCAGTCGGCGAGGTCCCCGGCCCACCCGCCGAGGAAGAACAGCGCCACCACGTAACCGGCCAGGGTGATCAGCGCCGGGATCATCCCGAACGCCCACCAGCGGCCGTGCCGCCCCACCCATTTCTGGCCCTTGGCCAGGTACCCCATCCCCGCTGCAAGATCTCGCATGAGGGGAAAGGGTAGGGGCTGAGGTGTCGGCGGGTCATGTCCGCCCGGTCACGGAACGGAACCGAAGGACGCCGGACGCCGACGACAACGGGCCCGGAACGTGAGAACGGGCCCGGAACGCGAAAGCGCCGGGCCCGGGAGCCTCCGCAACGGCTCCCGGGCCCGGCACCGCGGGCGGTTCGCTCCGGCTCAGGATGCCGGCGCCACCTCCGCGGCCCGCCGCCGACGGCCCACCACGGCCGACGCCGCCAGCACGATCGCCGCGGCGACCAGCGACAGGTACATCTGCTTCCGACCGTCGGCGTCGGTGAACATGTACGCCATCACGAACCCGATCATGCCGATCGCGGCCCAGGTGAGGTACGGGTACAGCCACATCCGGACGGTCAGTCGCTCCGGCATCTCGCGCTCGATGATCCGGCGCATCCGGAGCTGGGAGAAGCAGATCACGAGCCACACGAAGAGCGCCACCGCGCCCGACGAGTTCAGCAGGAAGGAGAAGACGGTGTCGGGCGAGGTGTAGTTGAAGAAGACGGCGACGAAGCCGAACACCACCGAGGACAGGATCGCCACCCGCGGCACGCCGCGCTTGGTCACCGTGGCGAAGGCCTTGGGCGCGTCACCGCGCTGGCCGAGGGAGAAGGCCATCCGGGAGGCGGTGTACATGCCCGAGTTCAGGCAGGAGAGGACGGCGGTCAGCACGATCACGTCCATCACCCGGCCGGCGCCCGGGATGCCCACGTGCTCCAGCACCGCGACGTACGGGCTGCCCTTGACGGCGGCCGAGTCCCACGGGAGCAGGGTCACGACGAGCAGGATCGAGCCGAGGTAGAAGACCCCGATCCGCCAGATCACGCTGTTGGTCGCCTTGCTGACCGCCTTCTCCGGGTCCTCCGACTCGCCGGCGGCCAGGGTGACGATCTCGCTGCCCATGAAGGCGAAGACGACGGTGAGCATGCCCGTGAAGACCGCCCCCACGCCGTGCGGCAGGAAGCCGCCGTGGCCGGTCAGGTTGGTGGCGCCGACCGCGTGGGTGCCGGGCAGCACGCCGAACACGGCGAGCGTGCCGACCACCAGGAAGGCGGCGATCGCCACCACCTTGATGCCCGCGAACCAGAACTCGAACTCGCCGTAGGAGGCGACCGAGCCCAGGTTGGTCGCGGTCAGCACGGCCATCACGATCAGTGCGAACGCCCACTGGGGCACGCCCGGCATCCAGTTGTTGAGGATCTTGGCGCCGGCGGTGGCCTCGACGGCCAGCACCACGACCCAGAAGAACCAGTACAGCCAGCCGATGCTGAACCCGGCCCAGCGGCCCAGGGCCCGGTCGGCGTACGCGGAGAAGGAGCCGCTCTGCGGGTCGGCCGCGGCCATCTCGCCGAGCATCCGCATGACCAGCACGACCAGCACACCGGCCAGCGCGTACGAGAGCAGGATGCCGGGGCCGGTGGCGGCGATGCCCGCGCCGGAGCCGACGAACAGGCCCGCGCCGATCACACCGCCGATGGCGATCATCGACAGGTGGCGGTTCTTGAGCCCGGCCTTGAGGTGGCCGTCGCCACCGTGGCCATGCCCGAGGGAGTGGTTGCTCGCGGACGTGCCGGCCTGCGGCGGTACGACCGTGGTGGTGGGTTCCGCACTCATATCGAGGGTGCCCTTTGCCTTTCCGGCGCGGCCTGACCCTCGGCTCGAAACGCCTGAGGGTGGGGGACGGATCCGCGCATTGCGGTGCAACCTAACTTCTACCTCCGAGTATCGGAACAAGGCCTCGGCAAATGTTCGCTGAGCGAACGCAAAAGGCCAGGTCAGGGCCGGTGTGAAGATGTCGTGGAAAGCTCAAATCTGACTCAGGGTCAGCGGGTCGGGCCCCTCGCGCGGGGTTTGTCAGGGGGCCGTTCATACTGTCCGCGTGATGATCGTCCTCGTGGTGTTCGGCGTGCTCCTGGTCCTCGCCGTGCTGGCCCTGGCCCACTGGTACCTCTGGCGGCGCCTGGTGCGCGACGTCTCGGCGCCGGGCGGCCGCTGGCGCCGGACCGGTACGGTGCTCGCCGTCGTGCTGCCGCTGCTGTCCGTGGGCGCGGTGGTCGGCGGGCGGGCGTTCCCGATGGCCGTCGAGCGCTGGTTCGCCTGGCCGGGGTTCCTCTGGCTGGCCGTGCTGCTGTACCTACTGCTCGCGCTCGCCGTCGGCGAGGTCGTCCGACCGCTGCTGCTGCGCCGGCCGAAGCCTCGGAGCGCGCCGGAGGTGGTTCCGGAGGAGTCGGTTTCCGGAGGTTCGGCTCCCCAGCCGGAGGTTGACGGAGCGTCAGCCCATGCCGGGGCCGCGCCCTCGCCCGAACGCCGGCTGTTCGTCGCCCGGGCGGTCGCCCTCGGCGCCTCCGGCACGGCGGCCGCCGTGGTCGGCACCGGCGCGTACGGCGTGCTGCGCGGCCCCCGGCTCAAGCAGGTGACCGTGCCGCTCGCCAAGCTGCCCGCCCGGGCCCACGGCTACCGGATCGCCGTGGTCAGCGACATCCACCTCGGCCCGATCCTGGGCCGCGCCCACACCCAGCGGATCGTGGACACCATCAACGGCGCCCGGCCCGACCTGATCGCCATCGTCGGCGACCTGGTCGACGGCACGGTGCCCGAACTCGGCCGGGACGCCGAACCGTTGGCGCAGCTGCGGGCCCGCGACGGGGCGTTCTTCGTCACCGGCAACCACGAGTACTTCTCCGGCGCCGCGCCCTGGGTGGACTTCGTCCGCGAACTGGGCGTCCACCCGCTGCAGAACGCCCGGGTCGAGCTGGGCGGCTTCGACCTGGCCGGGATCAACGACATCGCCGGGCGCACCGAGGGCGACGGGCCGGACTTCGGCAAGGCGCTCGGCGACCGCGACCCGGCCCGCACCGCCGTCCTGCTCTCGCACCAGCCGGTCACCATCCACGACGCGGTCCGGCACGGCGTCGACCTCCAGCTCTCCGGGCACACCCACGGCGGCCAGCTCTGGCCGGGCAACTACCTGGCGGAACTGGCCAACCCGACGGTCGCCGGGCTGGAGCGGTACGGCGACACCCAGCTCTACGTGACCCGCGGCGCCGGCGCGTGGGGGCCGCCGGTCCGGGTGGGCGCGCCGTCCGACATCACCATCGTCACGCTCGCCTCGCCGCAGGCCTGAGCCCGCCCCCAGGGGAGCCCGCATCCGCCCCGGCCGGGCATCCTGTGGCCGATCGGGGCGAATCCGGGCAGAGTGGGAATCTCCGGGGCGCGACGGCCCCGGTCAGCGTGACGAACCGGTCAGCGGGACGGACCGCCGGGACGGCTCCGGGAAGGAGCGACCCCATGCAGACCACCTGGAAGGGGACGATCAGCTTCGGCCTGGTCTCCATCCCCGTCCACCTGTACTCCGCCACCCAGGAGCACGACGTCCCGCTGCACCAGGTGCACGCCAAGGACGGCGGCCGGGTGCGGATGAAGCGGTACTGCGAACGGGAGGAGAAGGAGGTCCCGTACGCGGAGATCGCCAAGGGCTACGAGTCGCCGGACGGCCGGACCGTCACCCTCAGCGACGAGGACCTCGCCGACCTCCCGCTGCCCAGCAAGAAGATCATCGACGTGCTGGCCTTCGTGGACGCGACCGAGATCGACCCGCTGATGTTCTCCAAGGCGTACTACGTCGGCGTCGCCGACCAGGCCGCCGCCAAGCCGTACGCGCTGCTGCGCGACGCGCTCGTCGAGTCCGGGCAGATCGCCGTCACCAAGATCGCGCTGCGCACCCGGGAGTCCCCGGCGGTGCTGCGGGTGCACGACGGCACCCTCGTCCTGCAGACCTGCATCTGGCCGGACGAGGTCCGCCCGGCGGCCGGCATCGCGCCCGAGGGGGAGGTCACGGTCCGGCCGCAGGAGCTGAAGATGGCGCGGTCGCTGATGGCGACGCTCTCCGAGGACTTCGACCTCACCCAGCTGCACGACGACTACCAGCAGGCGCTCCAGCAGGTGATCGAGGCCCGGCTGCAGGGCGTCGAGGTGCCGCACGAGGAGGAGGCGGGGGAGGCGCCGGACAACGTCATCGACCTCATGGAGGCGCTGCGCAGCAGCCTGCGGCAGGCGAAGGACGCCCACCCGGGCCGGTCCCGGGCCGAGGAGGAGCCCGCCGGGGCCGAGGAGGAGCCCGAGGCCGAGCCCGAGGAGAAGCCCGCACCCCGCAAGCGCGCCGCCGCCAAGAAGACCGCCGCCACCAAGAGCAGCACCGCCACCAAGAGCACCGCCAGGAAGACCACCGCGAAGACCACCACAGCCAAGAAGACGACGACCCGGAACTCCGCCACTCCCCGGAAGGCCTCGTGACCTCCCCCCAACCCCCCCGGAGGCGATTCCCGATGGACCTGCTCACCTACAAGGCCCAGGACACCGGCCCCGACGCGCCGGCCCACCCGAGCTGGCCGCAGCGGGCCTGGCACGCCCTGCTGAGCCTCACCCCGACGGCCGTGGTCTTCATGGTCGGCCTCTCGCTCGGCCTCGGCGCCGTCGCCTCCCAGGTGGTCTGGTTGCCGATGCTGATCGTCTTCAGCGTCATCTGGGGCGCGACCCTGCTCGCCCTGGTCGGGATGATCGCCCGCTGGATGACGCCCGGCCGGGGCCGGCACCGGATGGCCACCTGAGTCGTCTGACTCGGTACGACGGACGGCCGGGTGCCCCCTCCGGCTGTGGAGGGGGCACCCGGCCGTCGAACCGGCTCAGCCCTTGAACAGGTTGTGGCCGACGTCCGAGGGGACGATCTCCTTCACCGGCTTGCTGTTGTCGTCCGGCACCCGCGCGCCGGGGATCGGCTCGTCGCCCTCGCGGTGCAGCAGCACCACCCCGTGCTCGGCCCAGACCTGCCGGTAGCCGTGGGCGAGCAGCAGCTCGATCCGCTCGGCCTGCTCGGCCGCCGACTGGAACGGGAAGGTCCGGGTGTCGGAGCGGATCAGCACGTAGTCCCGGCCGCGCGGCACGCCGTCCACCAGGACGACGTCGGTCCGCCCGACCAGCCGGGGCACCACCTGGTTGTCGGCCTCCACCAGCGCGCCGTCCGGGATCCGCTCGGCCCCCCGGACCAGGGCCGCGTTGCTGGCCGAGGGCCGCCAGAAGGCCGGCGTCAGCAGGCTGATCCCGCCCAGCAGCAGGCTGCTGACCAGCGAGACCGCCACCACGGCCGTGCCCAGGCCGTACGCGGTGCGCCGGCGGGTCCCACCCCGGGCGTACAGCCGGCCGAGCGCCTCCAGGGTGGCGGTGAGCAGCACCGGCCACAGGAAGGCGTCGTAGTGGTGGGCGATCGACCAGTGGTTGGGGTTGTCGGACAGGACGCGCTCGGCGAGCAGCGGCAGCAGGCAGAGCGTGGTCGCGGAGCGCAGCGGCAGCAGGAACAGGGTGCCGAACAGCCAGAGCACCAGCAGCGGCTTGACCGTGGCGTTGGTGGCGACCTGGACCAGCAGCAGCGGGTCGCCGAGCAGGTTGGCCAGCGCGCCCTTGGCGTCCGGGCCGATCGGGCCGTACACCCAGTAGTAGTCGGGCTGGCCGCCCATCGCCGGGATCAGCCAGACGATGGCGAGCGCCGAGGCCAGCGGGCCGCCGACGAGCAGAGCGGCGCCGTAGGCGAGGCCGCGCCGGTCACCCTGCTGCTCAGCGTCCCGTCCGCCGCGCGGGCGGTTGCGCCAGAGCAGCACCAGGCCGTAGACGCCGACCAGCAGGCCGAGGTCCTCCTTGGTCGCGCAGAGCAGGGCGGCGGCGAGGGCGGCGGTGCCGTAGCGGCGGGCGAGGCCGCGTTCGAGCATCAGCAGGGTGAGCGGGACGGCGAAGGCCACCTCGTGGAAGCCGCCCCGGCCGGTGGCGAGCAGCGGCCAGCCGAGGCCGTACACCAGGCCGGCCAGGTCGGCGACCAGCCGGACGGTCCGGGTGTGCCCGGGGTCCGCGTCCGTCTCCCCGGCGCCGTCCTCGGCCCCGTCCGGGCGGGGGAAGCAGTGGACGGCGATCCGGCGGATCAGCGGCACCCCGGCGGCGAGCAGCAGCGCCTGACCGAGGATGAGGCTGCGCGGGTCCTCCCAGATCCAGTAGAGCGGGGCGAGCAGGGCCAGGACGGGGGAGAAGTGGTCGCCCAGCAGGGAGAAGCCCGGCGGGAACTCGTGGTGGTAGCTCTTGACCGGGGAGATCGGCAGGCCGAAGTGCGCGTAGCCGGCCACGCCCTGGTGGAAGATGCCGAGGTCGAAGCCGCCCAGCAGGACCGCCGACCACTGCTGGAAGCCGCAGGCCGCGGTGACCGCCAGGCAGAGCAGCGTCAGGACGGCGGTCCGGCGCCCGGAGAGCGGACCGGTGCCGGGCGTGGACGGGCGGGTGACGCGCGGCAGCAGCGGCCGGTTCGCACGGGTGGACGGGCTGAGCCCGGTTTCGACTGGCACGGGATCCCTGGACTGGTCGGAGACGGGGGCGGTGTTCGGCGGCCGGTCGGCCTGCCGTGGGCCTGTGGCGGCTCAGCGATGGGCCTGCGGTGGGTCGGCCGTGGGCCGGCGGATGGCCGGGGGCCGGCCGGCCCACCGCAGGTGGCGGCTCAGCCGGTGGCGGCCGAGGCGCCGCTGCCGACCGGGGCACCGCCCGGCGGTGCGGCCTCGGCGGGGGCCGGCGGGTCGCCGGGGGCGCGCCGGAGCAGCGTGATGCCGTGGTCGCTGCGGACCACCTGGTAGCCGCCCCGCTTGGCGGCGGCGACCTGCTCGCGCTCGCGCTCGGGCGGCAGCGGCCAGCCCATCGGCTGGTCCTCGTCGACCACGATCCACTCCGCGCTCGACCAGTTCTGCGGCCAGCCGAACACGATGACCTCGCAGCGGTTGGTCAGTTGCGGCACCAGCCGGTTGGAGGCGGCGACCCGGGCGTCGTCCGGGACGGCCGCCAGCACCGACCGGGCGGCCTCGACCCGGGCCGGGGTCCGCCAGAGGTCGGGGGTGAACAACTGGCTGAACGCGAAGCCGGGCAGCAGCGCGACCGTCACGACGGCGCTGACCGGCAGCGCCGCCCTGGTCGCCCAGCGCGGCAGCACCCGGGGCCGCGCCCCGGCCTTCACCAGCACGTCCACGAGGCCGGCGAACACGATCGGCATCAGCACGGCGCTGTAGTGGTAATTGGTGCCCCAGTAGGCGGGGTTGTTGGAGAGCAGCCGCCAGCCGAGGGTGGGCAGCGCGACGATCATCAGCGGGGACCGGGCGGCCAGCAGCATGGTCGGGGCGAGCAGCAGCAGGACGGTGCGGACCTTCTCCCCGGGGGTGACCAGGTCGAGCGGCAGGGTGAGCAGGTTGCGGCCGCCCGAACCGCCGCTCAGGTTGTCCCAGTACGCGAAGCTGCCGCCGGGGCTCATCGCGGGCAGCAGCACCAGGAGTTCGAGCAGGGAGGCGCCGACGCCGAAGACGATCGCGGCCGCGCCGATCCGGCGGTCGCCGCGCCAGAGGATGTACGCGCCGACGGCGGCGACGGTGACGCCGAGGTCCTCCTTGACCAGGACCAGCGGCGCGGCCCAGGCGAAGGCCGCGACCCAGCGCCGTTCGCCGAGCGCGGTCACCGAGAAGGCGATCAGCGGCACCGCGAAGGTGATCTCGTGGAAGTCGAAGCCGAGCGCCGAGGCGATCCCCCAGGAGGCGCCGTAGCCGAGTCCGGTGACCAGCGCGGCGGCCGGGCCGAGCGTGCGCAGCGCCCAGCGGCTGATCGGCACGGCGGCGACGGCCACCAGCGCGGACTGGGCGAGCAGCAACACCTTCGCCGACGGCCAGAGCCAGTAGAACGGCGCGAGCAGCGCGAGGGCGGGCGAGAAGTGATCGCCCAGCAGATTGAAGCCGGGTCCCTTGAGTTCGACGATCGGCCCGCGGCCCTCGGCGTAACCGCGGACGCCCTGCTCGAAGATCCCGAGGTCGTAGCCGCTGGTCAGCAGGAGTTCATGGCGGCGGACGGTAAAGAACGCGTAAACCAGGAAAAGCGCGAGAGCGACCACCCACGGGATGAACCGCACCCGCCGATCGGCGGGGGCTAACGTGTTCGACGGTTCGTCACCCTCCGCCCTGCGGTGGAGTGCTGATGTGAGTGTACTAATTGTCACTGAACATCCCCGTCGTTCCGGGTCGAGTGGTCTTGCAGCCGATTCTCGTCGGCTGTTCGAAGTGGCGGGCAGGTTCAGCCATGAGCGAACGCCGCCGGGAGTGTCGGCCCCAGGCCGGGCACCGTAGCATGGAGAAGCCCTCCCCGGCGATTCAGGCACCGGGGAGGGCTTCCCTTTGATGACGGTTCGTCAGTCCGCCTGTTGCCCGATCGGGCAATCGTCCTGACGGTCGATCACTGCCACTTCTGGAACGAGCCCCCGTTGCAGCCCAGGGTGTAGACGTTCCCGTTGGTGTTGCTGTCCAGGCAGAGGCCGGTGGCGACGTTCCGCCAGGTGCTGCCGCTGTGGATCCACTTCTGGAACGAGCCCCCGTTGCAGCCCAGGGTGTAGACGTTCCCGCTGGTGTTGGAGTCGAGACAGAAGCCGGTGGCCTTGTTCCTCAGGGTGAAGGAGCCGCCCGCGTCGGCGGCGTACCAGCGCTGGAAGCTGCCGCCGTTGCAGCTCAGGGTGTAGACGTTCCCGTTGGTGTTGCTGTCCAGGCAGAAGCCGGTGGCGACGTTCCGGAGGGTGATCTCGCTGGCGGCGCTCGCGGGCCCGGCGGCGAGGACGGTCATGCCGCCGGCCAGGATGGCCGTGGCGGCGGTGAGGGCGGCGGTGCGCTTGATGGGCTTCATCGCATTTCCTTCCCGTGTCGACCGACCCCCCGGCCGGTCGACACAGAACATATCCGGAGATTCGCCGCCGCCGTCCCCCCGTTTCCCGAAATGGGCCCAAGTTCGGCCACCTGGAATTAATAGGTCCAGATTTTCGGAGTACTAGTGGAATGATTCCGGCCGGTTTATCCGTGCACGGATTTCTTGGACTGACGCGTCCATGTCGATACGGTCGCTGTGCTCGACAATTCCTCCATAACGTGACAAACCAGAGCAGCAGGGCCAAATCCGGTGTCCGGATCCCGGATGGGGAACTTGGCCGGATCCGGCCGGGGCGCACGGCCCCGGCCGGGGGCGCACCGGATCGTCAGGCCACCCAGGGACCGTCAGGCTACCCAGACGGTCGTGACGTTGCAGAACTCCCGGATCCCGTGGCCGGACAGCTCCCGCCCGAAGCCCGAGCGCTTGACCCCGCCGAACGGCAGCGCCGGGTGCGAGGCCGTCATGCCGTTGAAGAACACCCCGCCCGCCTGGATGTCCCGGACGAACCGCTCCTGCTCCGCCGGGTCCTCGGTCCAGACGTTGGAACTGAGCCCGAACGGGGTGTCGTTGGCCAGCGCCACCGCCTCGTCCAGACCGGCCGCCCGGTAGACGGTGGCGACCGGGCCGAAGGTCTCCTCCTGGTGGATCCGCATCGCCGGGGTGATGCCGGTCAGCACGGTCGGCTCGTAGAACCACCCGTCGTCCAGCCCCTTCGGCCGCCGTCCGCCGCACTCCACCCCGGCCCCGTGCGCCCGCGCGTCCTCGACCAGCTCCGCCAGCTCGTCCCGCCCCTGCCAGCTGGCCAGCGGGCCGATCTCGGTGGCCTCGTCCATCGGGTCGCCGACCCGCAGCGCCCGCATCGCCTCGGTGAACGCGGCGGTGAACCGGTCGTAGACGTCGGTGTGCACGATGAACCGCTTGGCGGCGATGCAGGACTGGCCGTTGTTCTGCGCCCGGGCCTTGACGGCGGTGGCGACGGCGGCGTCCAGGTCCGCGCTCGGCAGGACCACGAACGGGTCGCTGCCGCCCAGCTCCAGCACCGCCTTCTTCACCACGTCCGCCGCCGTGGCCGCGACCGCCCGCCCGGCCGGCTCGCTGCCGGTGAGCGTGACCGCCGCCACCCGGGGGTCGCGGATCACCCCCTCCACCGCGCCCGAACCGATCAGCAGGGTCTGGAAGCAGCCCTCCGGGAAGCCGGCCCGGAGGAACAGCTCCTCCAGCGCCACCGCCGTGCGCGGCACGTTGGACGCGTGCTTGAGCAGGCCGACGTTGCCCGCCATCAGCGCCGGCGCGGCGAACCGCACCACCTGCCAGAACGGGAAGTTCCACGGCATCACCGCCAGCACCGCGCCGATCGGCCGGTACCGGACGTAGGCGCGGGCGGCGCCGGCGTCGGCCACGTCGGCCGGGTCCGGGTGCTCGTCGGCGAGCAGCGCCTCGGCGTTCTCGGCGTACCAGCGCATCGCCTTGGCGCACTTGGCGGCCTCGGCCCGGGCGGCGGTGAGCGGCTTGCCCATCTCCTCGGTCATGATCCGGGCGATCGGCTCGCGGTCCTCGTCGAGCAGGTCGGCGGCCCGGCGGAGCAGCGCGGCGCGGGCGGCGAAGGAGGTGGTGCGGTAGGTCCGGAAGGTCTCCTCGGCGCGGGCCAGCCGCTGTTCGAGGCCGGCCGCGTCCAGGGCTTCGAAGGTCTGCAGGGTCTCGCCGGTCGCGGGGTTCACGCTTGCGATGGGCATCGGGGGCGCTCCCAGGGGTGCGTTCGGTGGAGTGTCGGTGCTCCACCCTGGCCCACCACCGGGGCCGCGCGCACCACCCCCGCCACCCGGCGTGTCCCGCCGGCCGCCCGCCTTGCTACGCCTTGCCCGCCTTGCCCGCCTTGCCCGCCTTGTCCGCCCGTTCCGGCTACTCCGGCAGTGACTCCACCCGGGCCGCGGCCTCCCGGGCGCGGGCCCCGGCCCTGGTCCGGCCGGCCGTGATCAGCCGGTTGGGGAAGCGGTGCAGGTACTCCGCCTCCAACTGCCCGGTCCGCAGCGTGTGCCGCTTCAGCGCGTCCTCGGACCCGTACAGGAAGGTCTCGTGCCTGGTCCGGTGCAGCTGCTCCAGCTCGTGCAGCAGCGTGTCGTTGCCCAGCGCGTGCGGGGAGATGCCCTCGGGCCTGGGGTGCGGGGCGTCGGGGTGCCGCATGTCCTCTACCTCCTCGACGGAAGACCCCCCACTACCCGTTGCCCGCCCCACCCGACCCCTACACCCCCTCACCCCCGCGCGTTCCTTCACAAGAACTCTTGCGCAAGGGCTATTGCACAAGAACTCTTGTAGGTATGGTCGCGGCATGACCGAGCAAGCAGACACCCCGCCCGGCGACGTCCGGCAGATCTCCGACTCCCGGGTGCTGGCCGCCCTCACCCACCCCGTCCGGCGCCGCCTGCTGGACGTCCTCGCGGTGGACGGGCCCGCCACCGTCGGCCTGCTCGCCGAGCGGACCGGCCAGGCCGTCGGCAACGTCAGCCACCACCTCAAGGTGCTGGCCGGCGCCGACCTCGTCGAGGAGGCCCCCGAACTGGCCCGCGACCGGCGGGAACGCTGGTGGCGGCCGACCGCCGGCACCCCGCGCTGGCGGCGCGCCGACTTCGCCGCCGACCCGGTCGCCGCGGCCGTCGCCGACGCGGCCGGCTCGCTCCAGCTGGAACGCCAGGCCGCGCTGGTCCGCTCCTGGCCCGCCGCCCGCGAGGAGTACCCGGAGCCCTGGCGGGAGGGCTGCGCCGTCGCCACCGAGACCTGGCTGCGGCTCACCCCCGAGGAGGCCCGCGAACTCGCGGGCGAACTGGTCGAACTGCTGGGCCGCTGGGCCGCCCGGCCGGTCCCCGCGGACGGCCGGGAGCGCGAGTCCGTCTTCGCCTTCGCCCACAGCGTCCCCGCCAAGCCGTGACGGCGCCCCCGCTGTTACGGGACGGCCCGCAGGACCGCCCGCGCCGCGGCCCGCTGGCCGGGCGCGACTTCCGGCTGCTCTGGGCGGGCGAGAGCGTCAGCCGGCTCGGCTCCGCCATCACCTCGGTCGCCCTGCCGCTGGTCGCCGTGGTCACCCTCGACGCCGGACCGCTCGCGGCCGGCCTGCTGAGCGCCGCCGGCTGGCTGCCCTGGCTGCTGTTCGGCCTCCCGGCCGGCGTCTGGGCCGGCCGATGGCCCCGGCGGACCGTCATGATCGGCTGCAACCTCGCCTCGGCCGCGCTCTACGCCTCGGTCCCGCTGACCGCCGCGCTCGGCCTGCTCACCCTCGCCCAACTGCTGCTGGTCGCCCTGCTGGCCGGCACCGCCGCCGTCCTGTTCGGCGCCGCCCACCAGGCCTACCTGCCGGAACTGCTCCCGCCGGAGGACCTGACCGCGGGCAACGCCCGGCTCCAGGGCAGCGCCTCGGCCGCCCAGGTGGCCGGGCCCGGACTGGCCGGCCTCACCGTCCAGACCCTCGGCGCCGCCGCCGGCCTGCTCGCCGACGCGCTGAGCTTCCTGGTCGCCACCGCCGCGCTCCTGCTGATCCGGGGCGACCGCGGGCCGGCGCCGGCGCCGGACCGGGCCCCGATGGGCCGGCAGCTCCGCGAGGGCCTGGCCTTCGTCCGGCGCGACCCCTACCTGCGCCCGCTGCTCCGCTACGGCGCGGCCGCCAATTTCGCCCTGGCCGGCTACCAGGCCGTCGCCGTGCTCTTCCTGCTCGACGAGGTGGGCGTGCCGCCCGCCGCGGTCGGCTGGCTCGCCGCCACCGGGGCGCTCGGCGGCCTGCTCGGCGCCGCGCTCGCCGGGCGGGTCACCCGGCGGTTCGGCACCGCGCGCGGCGTCCGGCTGACCCTGCTCACCGCGACCCCGTTCGGCCTGCTGCTGCCGCTCACCGGGCCGGGCGCCCGGACGGCGCTGTACGCGGTCGGCTCGGTGGTCATGGTGGCCGGCGCGGTGCTCGCCAACGTGGTGCTCGGCAGCTTCCGGCAGCGCCACGCCCCGCCCGCGCTGCTCGGCCGGGTGGTGGCCACCTCGATGGTCGCCAACCACGCCACCATCCCGCTCGGCGCGGTGGCGGGCGGCGTGCTCGGGGAGGTGCTCGGACTCCGGTCGACGATGTGGGTCATGGTCGTCCTGCTGGTGCTCTGCGGCGGCGCGCTGTTCGCCCCGCCGCTCCGGTCGCTGCGCGACCTCCCCACCGGGCCCGGCCGGGGGGTCGGGGGTGGGGAATCGTAGGATGACTACTTCGTTTCACTTCGTATCCGTACCGCGATCCCCGGACAGGCACCGATGCCCCTCCCCAAGGCCGAACTGCACCTGCACATCGAAGGCACGCTGGAGCCCGAGCTCGCCTTCGCGCTCGCCGCCCGCAACGGCGTCGCGCTGCCCTACGCGGACACCGAGGAGCTGCGCCGCGCCTACGCGTTCAGCGACCTGCAGTCCTTCCTCGACCTGTACTACGCGCTGATGGCCGTGCTGCGCACCGAGCAGGACTTCGCCGACCTCGCCGAGGCCTACCTGGCGCGGGCCGCCGGGCAGGGCGTCCGGCACGCGGAGATCTTCTTCGACCCGCAGGCGCACACCGCGCGCGGCGTGCCGCTGGCCGTGGTGGTGGACGGCCTCGGGCGGGCGCTGGACCGAAGCGAGGAGCGGCACGGCATCAGCACCAGGCTGATCATGTGCTTCCTGCGGGACGAGTCCGCCGAGTCCGCGCTGGAGACCTTCGAGGCCGCCCGCCCGTACTTCGGCACCCGGATCACCGGCGTCGGGCTGGACTCCGCCGAGGTCGGCCACCCGCCGGCCAAGTTCCGCGAGGTCTACCGGCTCGCCGCCGAGGCCGGCCTGCACCGGGTTGCGCACGCCGGCGAGGAGGGCCCGGCCGCGTACATCACCGAGGCGCTGGACGTGCTCGGCGTCGAGCGGATCGACCACGGGCTGCGCTGCCTGGAGGACCCGGCGCTGGTCGAGCGGCTGGTCCGGGAGCGGATCCCGCTCACCCTGTGCCCGCTCTCCAACGTCCGGCTGCGCTGCGTCGACACCCTCGCCGACCACCCGCTGCCCGCCATCCTGGCCGCCGGCCTGCTGGCCACCGTCAACTCCGACGACCCGGCCTACTTCGGCGGCTACGTCGGTGACAACTACGACGCCCTCGCCGCGGCGCTCCAGCTGGACCGGGAGACCCTGCGGCTGCTCGCCGCCAACTCCTTCCACGCCTCCTTCCTGGACGAGGAGCGGCGCGCCGAGCTGCTCGCCGAGGTCGCCGCCTACGCGTTCGAGCCGGACGGCGCCGCCCGGGCGTAGTGCAGCAGCACCACGCCGTTGGTGAACCGGCGGGTGTCGAGCAGCTCCAGGTCGGCCGGTGTGTCGGTGACCGGGAACAGCTGGCGGCCGCGGCCGAGCAGCACCGGGTGGACGTAGATCCGGTACTCGTCGATCAGGTCGAGCGCGCGGAAGGCCGCGGCCAGCTCGCCGCCGCTGAGCGAGAGGTCGCCGGCCGCGCCGGCCTTGAGCGCGGCGACGGTCTCCGGGGTGACCTCGGAGACCACGGTGGTGTTCCAGTCGGCCCGCCGCAGGGTCCGGGAGAAGACGGTCTTCGGCTTGTCCCGCCAGATCCGGGCGAACTCCAGCATCGCCGGGGTGGCGTCCGGATCGCTCTCGGCGGTGGGCCAGTAGTCGGCCATCAGCTCGTGGGTGACCCGGCCGGAGACGAAACCGCCCAGCCGGTCCAGCTCCGCGTTGAAGTGGCGGTGCACCTCCTCGTCGACCCGGGACCAGGAGATGTCGCGGTCCACCCCCTCGAAGTGGCCGTCCAGGGAGACGGAACAGAAGAGGACGATCTTGGGCATGTCCACCTCGCCGGAGTCGCCCCGCCCCCGGGCCGCGGTCGGGCCCGGGGGCGGACGGGGATCAGAGCAGCGTGGACCAGTAGTACCAGAAGCGGTTGAGGATCAGCAGGGCGATCACCGCGTACCAGAGGGCCGGGACGACCCAGTGGTAGCGGGCCGCCTCGCGCAGGGCCGGGCGCAGGGCGCGGGGGAGGGGGATGATGCCGGAGCGGAGGTTGTGGAGGGTGGTGTACCAGAACAGCGGGATCATCGCCGTCCACACCACCATGCAGTAGGGGCAGAGCGCGCCGATGCGGTAGAGCGCCTGGTACATCAGCCAGCTGACGAAGCCGATGCCGAAGACGGTCCCGGCCTGCAGGCCGAGCCAGAACCAGCGGCGGTAGGCGGCCCCCGCCAGCAGGCCGGCGCCGATCGCGATCACGACGGCGAAGCCGGCCAGGCCGAGCAGGGAGTTGGGGAAGCCGAAGGCCTCCGCCTGGTCGCTGCGCATGATCGAGCCGCAGCTGATGATCGGGTTGATGTTGCAGTTCGGGACGTACGACGGGTCCTCCAGCAGCCGGAGCTTGTCCAGCGTGAGGACGGCCGAGGCGAACAGCCCCAGCGCGCCGCCGATCACCAGCAGCAGGGCGAACGGCCGGCTGGCGCCGTACCGCCGTCCGGGTGAGGGGGCGGGGGAGGAAGCGGTCCGGGTGGTCATCCGGTCACCTGCTTGACCATGGTGGTGAAGCGCTCCGGGGAGACCGGCGCGCCGCCGGCGAAGACGTCGAGCTTCTGGCCGTTCAGGCGGACGGTCGGGGTGCCGGTGACGCCGCTCTTGTCGAAGGCCTTGTTCACCTGGTTGGCCCAGGGCAGGTAGGTGCCGTCCTGGACGGCCTTGACGAAGCCGTCGGTCTTCAGGCCCGGGACCTGGCCGGCCAGGTCGAGCAGGCGGTTGACGTCGGCGAAGCCGTCGTTGCGCTCGTCCGGCTGGTTGGCGTACAGCACGTCGTGGAACTGCTTGAACTTGTCCACGCCCTCGTTCAGCGCCGCGCCGGCGGCGGCCAGCGCGGTGCGCGAGCCCTTCCCGCCGAGGCCCTGGTCGAGGAAGGTCGCCAGGTGGTACTCGATCTTGTACGTGCCGGCGTCGGCGAGCTGCTGGATGGTCGGGCCGGTGGTGGTCTCCAGCTGCTCGCAGTACGGGCAGCGGAAGTCCTCGTAGACCTCCAGGGTGTGCGCGGCGTCCGCCTTGCCGTACGTGATCACGGTGCCGTCCGGGCCGCTCGCGTTGGCCGGGACGACCAGGGGGCCGCCGACGGCCTGGCCGTCGCCCGAGCCGCCGGAGCCGCCGACGGCGAAGGCCACGCCCGCGGCGAGCGCGAGCACCACGGCGGAGGCGGCGCCGACCACGGTGCGGCGGCGGATCCGGGCGGCGCGCTCGGCGCGCTCGCGCTGCTCGCGCATCCGCTCGGTGGCGGCGGCCTTGCGGGCGGTCTTGGGGCTGGTCTGGGGGTTCTTGCTCATGGGAGGTGTCGTCCTGGTGCTCGTGGCGTGACGTGCGGGCGCGGCGGGACGACCGGCCGAGGACCAGCGAGAGAGGTGGGGCTGGTGCTCAGCAGGCCGGCGCGGACACCGGGGGGCCGCGCCGGACGGCGGGCCGCAGCGGCACGGGCTCGGCGGGGAC